>NZ_BAAGYK010000155.1:0-555 GCF_054779355.1 Azotobacter armeniacus | reverse complement strand
GATGCTGGTGGACGGCGGCTTCGCCAGGCATGACGACATCGAGCGCCTGGCGCCGACCACCACCGTGTATGCCCCGCTGCCCAAGCCCAAGGACGCCGAGCGCGATCCTCATGCAGCCCTCCCAGACGACAGCGAGACCATCGCCGCCTGGCGGAAGCGGATGGGCACAGAGACTGCCAAGACGATCTACAAGGAGCGCGCCGCCACTGCCGAATGCGTCAACGCCCTGGCCCGCAACCGCGGTTTGCAGCGTTTCAACGTGTGCGGGTTGGACAAGGTCAAAAGCGTGCTGTTGTGGTATGCACTGGCACATAACCTGATGCGCATGCTTGAGCTTGCGCCTGGGTTGCTGTTGAGTGTGCCGACGATGACCTGAGGGGGGGCGCGGATCGCTGCGATCAGGGCAAAACGCTCCGCTCCGCTGCGCGCCTCTGCATCCCTCCTACCGCGAACCGCGGCCCGGGCACTGCAAAAGCGCGCGAAGCGGAGAATCCAACACTGCTCCCCTGCATCGCGGTACAGCAGGCTCCAGAGTCGAAAACTTCACAGCCTCTG
>NZ_BAAGYK010000154.1:0-186386 GCF_054779355.1 Azotobacter armeniacus | reverse complement strand
TCGATCCGGCACAGATCATTGCCTGGTCATGTTGGCGAAGGGCTCATCAGGCCGGGGCCAGGCGGGCTCATCTCATTTCAAAAATGCAACTGTAGTGCTAGGGCCTGTTAACACTACTCCACGCGGCCGCGACGGAGCCTGTTTTTGCGCGGGGTTAGGCGCGAGGAGAGAAGTTTGGTCATTCCAAATGAACGACGAGCAACGACACATCGCGCAAAAACAGGCCCGTCCCTGCGGGTTGCGCGGCAAATGGCGCCATGCGTCGTTGCGGGACTTGGCAAGGGAATGCCATTCCCTGCGTCCCGCGCCTCGCCTAGCGCCATTTGGCGCGGCAACGCGGCTTGCGGAGAGTAGTGTTAACAGGCCATAGAGCAGGCCCAGCCAGCCGAACGGATAGACGCGCTCGAAATGGCTCCGTATTTCCTGCGGAATCGACTGGCGCGATACGCCGTGGCTTCGTAGATGATGGGCGCGCCGCTGGCCTGGCGGGCATCCATCAGGTTGTGGGTGAGCTCGGTCTGGCCGTAGACCACCACGGTCTTGCCGCCAGTGAGGCCCTGCAGATCGATGTGCTCGCGGCAACCCTCGAAGAACATCTCGAAGTCGGTATGGATCAGGCCCACCCGGTCCATGCGCACGGCGACGACGGCCTCGCGCATCTGATCGACCATCTCCTGTTCGAGGACGCCGGCACGGATGCGGCCGAGGGCGTAATCGGGAGTCTGGCGTTCGACAATGACATTGTCGATACCGGCACGATGGAGCAGTTGCCCAAGCAGGAGGTCGGAGAGACCGGCGCCGATGCTTGCGGCCTGGGTTTTCATGGGATTGTCTCTCCTTCTGTGCATCCCTGTCCTGCGATGGGCAGGGTGCGTTTCTTGTGATTGTTGGCCTGCATTTTTTGCCGGAGAGGGTTGGGCTTGAATAGAGAGTTCTGACTTTTGTTCCGGATTTTTCGTTACTTAGTGCGATTATCAAGCAATGCCTTTGTGGTATGCGGCGCTGCTTGGGTAGGCTTGGGGCGTGAAGCGAGTCTCTCTCGACGTACCTGTTTTTAAGCTCACCCCTTTCAAGGTCTTGCACTTTCCAATGGGGGAAGAGCCGGGGGAGTGAGGTTGATACCGCTTCGGTAGGAGCGAATTTATTCGCGATGCTTCTGCTCTTGCCGCCAATCGCAGATAAATCTGCTCCTACAGCCTTGCCGGCAAGCAGCCGATCGGCGTTCGGCCGAAGACCTTGAAAGGGCTGGTTTTTAAGCTCTATGGCGAGGACCTGGCCTGGCCGACACTGGATCTGCTGCACATCGAGTCCATCCCGGTGCGCAACCGGCCGCACCACGGGGAAATCCATCCGCATCGTCACGGCGACCTGTTTCAGCTGCCGTATGTGCAGCAGCAGCAGGCACAGCTGAGCGGTCGGTTGCGAGCGTTGGAGCGGGTCACCTGCTATCCGGTTGGCGCGGACGCCGGGCGGACCGGACCGCAGCCGCGGCTAATCTCGGCGCGTTCATGCAACGGGTCGAGCGGCACTATCGCGAGCACCTGTCGGTAGAGCAGCACACCCACGAGACCGTTCAGTGGCGCATCTGAACAGTATCTGCCGCCAGCTCTGCGGGCTGTCGGCGTTGGAGATCCTGCATCAGCGGCTGCTGCTGGAGGCCAAGCGCAACCTGATCTACAGCGCCATGACCATCAACCAGTTGTCCGACCAGTTGGGCTTCTCCGAGCCGGCCTATTTTTCGCGATTCTTCCAGCGCCTCACCGGCATGTCGCCGAACGCCTTCCGCCGGCTGGGCAACAGCCATGCGAGTCAGCCGGCGCTGATTCCCTGAGCCTTGCGGTTGCGTCAGGCCCTTGGCTTGCGCCAGACGCTGGCGAGCCAGGGCTGCTGGTCGCGTGGCAGGCCGGCGGGACGGTAGTAGTGCTCGAGTTCGACGAAGCCGGCGGCGCCCAGGTGGCGGCGCCAGGCGTCGAGGTCGTGATAGCTGCCATAACGGTTGCCATTCCAGCCCTCTTCGTTGTGCCCGCGGGGATTGGAGCTGAACAGCACGCCGCCAGGCCTGAGCGCGGCATACAGCTTGCCGAGTACCTGGGGTAGCTCCTGGGCGGGGACATGGAACAGCGAGGCGTTGGCGAAGATGCCGTCGAAGCGCTCGGCCGGCAGCTCGAGCTGCAGGAAGTCCTGCTGCCAGACCTCGCAGCCCGAGTCGGCACGGGCCATTTCGACGAAGCGGGGGCAGCCGTCCAGGCCGATGGGCTGGTGGCCGAGGGCGCAGAAGGTCTTGAGATCACGTCCCGGGCCGCAACCGAGGTCGAGGATGGCGAAGGGCGGCGGCGCCTCGATGTGGCGCAGCAAGGCGGCGACGTTCTGCCTCACGTCGTGGTCGCGAGTGCCCTCGCGAAAGGCTTCGGCGGATGCCGCGTAGTGCTGCAGGGTCGTTGCCGTGATCTGCTCGAGGTCGTTGGCCGCGAGTGTCGGTGGGGCTTCGTCGGACGGATTCATTTGCGTATCCACTTGCCGTTGAGGCGGATGTACTGGCCGCTCGGGGTCTTGTCCAGGGCCTTCTGCCCGGCCATGGCCTCCACATCGCCCAGCTGGATGCCGTTTTCCTTGGCCAGACGCTGATATTCGGCGCGTCGCGCCTGGTTGATCAGGTGGGCGATGTCCTCGGCCTGACCGCTGGCACTGACCACGCCGAGATAGCCGTTGGGCATTTCGCCCAGATGGCCGCGGGCCTTGGCGCCGGAGAGGGCCCCCATGGCCTCGTTGAGATTCATCGCCAGGGCTGGCAGGGCAAGGCCCAGCACGACCAGCAGAGTTGCGATGCGTGAGCAGGCTTTCATGGGAATCTCCTCAGAACAGGCCGCTATCCTTGTCGATGATGTCGTCCAAGGCCTTGTCCACCTTGACGTAGATTTCGTGTTGGATCTTCACGTTGAGATTGATGTTGATCGGCTCGTCGGGGACGGCCAGCTGCACCGTGGGCGTACAGGCGGCGACCAGCAGGCCCAGCAGCGGGACGGCGAGCAGGTGACGCAGGCGCATGGGTTTCTCCAGTCAGGGGGCGTCGGAATTTTTTCGCAGGCTTTGCTGCACGCGTTGCCGGATGCTTTCACTGACGCGGTCGGTGAGCTGCAGGCTGGTCAGCAGGGCGGGGATATCCTCTTCCAGATTGATGTTGAAATGGATCGGCCGGCCCTTTTCCAGGCTGGGGTTGCGTCCTTCGAGGTGCAGAGCCATGTGCAGCTTGCCTAGCTCATCATACCCGAGGTCGCTGGACAGTCGGCTGAAATGGAAGTCCTCCAGGGCGTCGGCCACCAGCTTCATGGCCGGATTGGTGCGGGCCAGGGCGCGGATCCTCTCGGAGCGAAATTGCAGCACGCCAGGGTTGCGATTAGCCAGCCGGCCCTGCTCGATGCGCACGCCGGCCGGCCCCATGACCAGCGGCAGGCGTCCGTCCAGGGTGCCCAGTCCGGCCAGTCCCTCTGCTGGGTAGAGGCGAAACAGCTCGCCGAGCTGCAGGCCTTCGAGCTGAACCGCAAAGGTTGCCGAGCCCGCCGATAGCTCCCGGCTGGCGGGAGCCAGCCAGGCACGCCCGCCGAGCAGGGCGCATTCCGCCTGCTGCCAGTCGAGCCGACCGCGCAGCGGCTGCGCCAGGCTTGCCGAGTACTGGCCGCGCAGGCGCAGTGGGCCGAGCGGAAGGCCGAGATTGAGACGCGCTACCTCCAGCTCGGCCAGCTGCAGATTCAGGCGCGGCCCGTGCAATCGCGCATGCAGGCGGCCGCTCAGGCCGTTCAGTTCGATGCGGTCGTAGATCCCTGCGAGGCCTTCCGGTTGCAGCTCCAGCTCGGTCAGCAGCGGAGCGTCGGGGCGCAGCCGCAGGCGGGCATTGCCCTGCAGGCGGCCCTTGTCCAGTTCGAGCCGTGTTGGCCAGTCGGCCAGCGTCGCGGCCAGAGGGTTGCCGGCGCGCAGGAGAATTTCCGTCATCCGGGCGTCCAGGGCCAGCGTGCCGTCGGCCCTGCGCTGCAGCTGCAGATCCACGCCCAGTCCCTGCTCGCCCTGCAGCTGCCCGCTGAACTGCTGGCGCTCGCGTCCGGCGTCGAGGCGACCCTGCCAGCTCCAGCCCTGGGCATGCAGGCGGGGGTGGCTCAGGCGCGGCGTCAGCAGGCGCAGCGGGCCGCTCAGCTGTGGGGCGTGGAGTATTCCACCGGCATATTCGGCGGCAAGGCGCAGACCTGCCAGTTCGCCCTGCAGCTGCTCCAGGCGCAGCTCGGCCAGGGCCAGCCGTTCGAGGCTGAAGCGCGAGCCTTTGTCCAGGGCCAGCCGCAGGCGTTTGCGGTCGAGGCGGCCGGCGAGTCGCAGGCGAGCGCTCAGCCGCTCCAGGCGGGTGTCGGAGAACTGCAGCCGTGGCGCGTCGACCTCGATCACGCCGGCATCCAGCTCGATACGCCAGTCGGGCAGCCGGGGTGCGATGCGCAGCTCTCCCTGCAGCGCCACCCGCGCCGGGCCTTGCCCGCGCAGCTGCAGGCTGAGCGGCAGGAGTGGTGTGTCGTCCGCAGCCTTGCCGGGCCGGGCGGCGAGGGGCGTGATCTGCAGCTGCAGCGCTTCTGGCCACAGGGCCTCGGGAAGTATCTCCAGCCAGGCACCCTGCGGCTGGGTCAGACGGAGATCGGCTTGCAACTGGCGGGGCAGCCAGTCTCCCGCGCCGCCCGCCAGTTCCAGGGCGAGATCGCCCTGCAGCAGACCAAGCCCGGGCAGCGGCCAGGGTTCGGACAGTCGAGCGCGGAGACGGGCCTCACCCTGTGCTGCTTCACGCAGCCGCCGCAGCTCCAGCGGACCCTGCGGCCACTGGAGCTGCCAATCGGCCTCCAACTGCATGGCCTGGAGAGGCTGCGTTGCGTCCGTCGGCAAGGGCCCCAGCCACTGCCCGAGCCAGTCGCGCAGCCAAGGCGCCTCGGGCAAGCCCGGCACGGTCAGTTCGCCCTGCCAGGTTTGTTCCATGCCGCTGCTGCTCAGGCTACTGGACAGGCGGGCACGGAGCTGGTCATTGAGCAGCAGGCGGCCCTGCAGCATCAGTTCTCGCAGGTCGGGCCGGCCATCGAGGCCAGCATGCAGCGTCAGCCGTTGTTCCTGGTACTGCAGTTGGAACTCTAAGCTCGCCGGCAGTAGGCGGGCGCCCGCATGGCGCGCCTGCAGCGAGCCCTGCAGGAGACAGCGGCCGCTGGCGCAGGGCAGCCGGGCGCTGAAGGCGTCGATCATCAGGTTTCGGGGGAGGCTGGCCAGACCGTTCAGTCTCTGCAGGCCCGCCGCGGGGGAGTCCTCCCTGGAGGGGGCTGCCTGCCAGTCCAGTTCCAGGTGGGCGATGCGCAGCTGCGGCAGCTGCCAGCCTTCATCGCCATGCTCTGGCCAGTCCAGCGTCAGCCGCTCGGCGTCGATCTGCAGGTGGCCGCCGTCGGCCTGGAGCTGCTCCAGTTGCAGGCGCTGCAGGGTGGGGCCGCTGAAGGCGAAGCGCAGGCCTTGCCAGGACAGCCGCTCGATGCCCTGGGCGCGGAGGAAGTGCTGCCAGCGATGATTGCCATAGGCCAGAGCGGCGATCAGGAGGGCGCCGACCAGTGCGATCCGCCCGGCACTGCGCCATCCTGGATGGCGAGCCGTCATCCACGGGTTCCTTTCAAGCCTGGTTTCGGCCAAGGGTGGTGGCCCGCTGGAGCAAGATCAAGGCGTAGTTTTGTGTCCAATCGATGAAAAATGCCAGCAAGGTCCATCCGAGCCGGCGCCGGATCCCCTGTCCATGATCTGCATGATGCATCTAAATAGATGAAAATCAAGAAGTTTTTTCTGGCGAAAAAAGCATCAGTTCGAGTCGAGGCCAGAGGGCATCGACACTTGGAAAAGATCAATGAGTGTTGTCCACCGTGTTATCCACAGCTTCTGTGGATTTTCCCCGAGAGACTCCCTGAACCCCTTTATTAGACTTTGGCAAGTCTTTACTCGATGGGAAAAAGGAGTACAGTGCGCGCCTTCTCAAAATGAGCTTGCTGTTCGCCATGAGAGTTCGTGTCCCGTCTTCTTCGCCTGCCAGTGTCCAGATGCGTCTGCCGGTAAGGGTGGCATCCTGGCTGCTCGACAGTCCGCGTATCGGCAAGACCCACAGCGCCAAGCGTTTTGCCGGACATCTGCTCAAGCAGCCGGCGCGCCAGGGCGTGGTGGCAGCACAAAGTCGTCTTGGTCAGCTGCTCTGCCGTGACTGCCGTACCCCGCGTGATCGTCGATTCGGCCTCGAGCTATTGCGCCAGGCCGCGCGCGCCGGAGACATTCAGGCACAGCTGGAACTTGGCCGTCATTGCTGCGAGTCGGGGCCGCTGGAGGCGCAGCAGGGCCGCTACTGGCTGGAGCAGGCCGCTGCCCAGGGCTCGGACGAAGCCCAGCAACTGCTCGGCTGCCTCGCCACACATTCCTGAGCGCACGGCCTGGGTATACTTCCGCCATCCTGCCGCGGAGCCGCCCATGCCCATTGCGTTTTCCGTCGATTTGCCCAATCTGCTGCTCGGCGTCGTACTGGCCGGTGTGCCGCTGCTGTTCCTGGCCTGGCATCTGCAACGGCGTGTGGGCGATCTGCAGGCCGAACGAGTGCTGCTCGACGAGCGCCTCGGGGCTGCCCTGGCGGCCCATGAAGGACTGGTCGCCCAGCTCGATGCTGGCCGCGACGAGATCGCCTTTCTGACTCAGTCCCGCGCCAGCCAGCAGGCCGCCCTGGCCGCCTTGCGCCGGGAAGCCGAATTCCTGCAACAGGAGCGCAGCACGGCCCGCGAGGCCGCCCGGACGTGGAGCCAGGAGCGTCTGGCGAAGGACGCCGAACTGCGCCGGCTGGACAGCGGCGCGCCGCCCTGGCCGCCGAACTGCACGAGCAGCGCCAGGCCCATCAACAGCGCCTGCACGATCTGCAGGCGGCCCGCGATGACTTGCGTGCACAGTTCGCCGAGTTGGCCGGGGCGCTGTACGACAAGTTCGTGGCCTTCGTGCAGGATCTGGATGAGATCGGTAACCGTCTGCAGCAGCTGGAGCGGGTCTACAGCGCGGCGCGCAACAAGCTGGTCGAGGGGAGCGGCAATTTGGTCGGCCGGGTGGAGAAGCTCAAGCTGCTCGGCGCCCGGGCCAGCCGCAGCCTGCCGGTGGAGCTGCTGGAGCAGGCGGCGGTGGAGCCGCTGGCGGAGGGGTTGTTGACGGCGAGCGGTTGCGCGGCCCATAGCACGGCCCGTGCTGGCAGTCGTCTCAATGCAGCCAGAGCATCGCCAGCCCGGCGAGCAGGCCGGCGGCCATCACCGGCAGGCTGGGCAGGGCTAGCCGGGTCCCGCCGATCATGGCGATCAGCCCGCCTCCACCAGGAAGAGGATCAGCACCCGCAGGACGGCGAAGCGCAGTGCCGGCCCCGGCTCGAAGGGGTTCTGCAATGGTGGTTCGCCGCCGATGGCCAGCTCCTGCCCGGAGCTGCGGTAATGGAAGAGGGCACCCCGGCGTAGACCAGGGTGGCGACGCCCATCGGCCAGAGCAGGCTGGTCAGCAGGGGGAGGTGATCAGTCCGACTTCCTGCAGCACCCGCGGGAACATTAGCGCCGAGGTGGCCAGCAGGCTGCAGGCGAGCAAGCGGTGCAGTTGCGCCTCTCGGTGCAGGCGGGACAGGGTCAGGGTCATCGCGGTGGAGGACAGCATCCCGCCGAGCAGGGCAGTGAGCAGCAGTCCGTGATGGGTACCGACCAGGCGGATCGCTATATATAGATATAGGCGGCAAAGCCGATGGCGGCGATCAGCACCACCATCCACCAGGTTTCGTAGGGGTTGAACGCTTGCCTGGGCCCATAGCCCCGGTTCGGCAGCACCACGGAAATGAACAGCAGCTTCAGCATGCCGGACAGCTCCCTGGCCGTCAGCTTGCGCAGCATGTTGTGCAGGCCTGCCTTGAGGCTGAGCAGCAGGACCACCACCACCGCGCCGGCTGCGGCCAGTGCCTGATGGTCTGCGGTCAATGCCAGGCTGCCGAGCAGGAAGGTCAGCAGCATGGCAATTTCGCTGGTCATGCCCTGATCGCCGGTATTACGCAGGTCGCCGAGGTGGCCGGCCACCACCAGCAGGCCGAATACCAGCAGCAGGGCGATCCACGCAGCCTGGCCCTGCTGTTCGCCGAACAGCGCCGCCAGCCCGCCGAGTAGTCCGGTCAGGCCGAAGGTGCGAGTTCCGGCGGTGAGGTGTGAGTCGTCGGTATCGCGGGTGCTCCAGCCACGTTCAGCGCAGGGCCAGGTGGCGGCTGAGCAGGGCGCGCAGGGCCGCCGGCTTGACCGGCTTGCCCAGGTAGTCGAGGCCGGTGGCGTGGATCTTGGCCACGGTTTCGGGGCGTGCGTCGGCGCTGATCACCACGCCCGGGAGGGGCTTGCCGAGGCGGGTACGCAGCCAGGTCATCAGCTCGGTGCCGGTTTCGCCCCGGTCGAGGTGATAGTCCACCAGTGCTACCTGCGGGACCAACTCGCCTTCCAGCAGCTGCTCGCATTCCAGGCGATTGCGCGCCGTCCACACCTGGCAGCCCCAACGCGAGAGCAGGCTGTGCATGGCGGTGAGGATGCTGTCCTCGTTGTCCACGCAGAGCACCTGGGCGCCGACCAGGGCATGGGCATTGAGCGGCAGTGCATCGTCGGACTTGATGCTGGCGGCAGGGGCGACGCTGCCGGCCAGCGGGACAGTGACGCTGAACACGCTGCCCTTGCCGAGCCAAGAGCGTACTTCCAGCCGATGGTTGAGTACGCGGCAGAGGCCGTCGGCGATCGCCAGGCCGAGGCCGAGGCCCTTTTCCGCACGAGTCTGGTGGCTGTCCAGACGCTTGAACTCCTCGAAGATCTCCTGGCGCTTGTCCTCCGGGATGCCCGGGCCGCGGTCCCAGACCTCCAGGCGCAGCAGGCTGCCCTCGCGGCGCACGCCCAGCAGCACATGGCCCTTGGCGTAGCGGAAGGCGTTGGTGAGGAAATTCTGCAGCACCCGGCGTAGCAGCTTCATGTCACTGTTGATGCGCCGCTGGCTGCTGCGCAGGTGGAAGTCGATACCTTGTTCCCGGGCCAGCGCCTTGAATTCTGTGCCGAGGGTGTCGAACAGGTCGGCGATAGGGAAATTGGTGCGTTCCGGGGTGATGCGTCCGCTTTCCAGGCGGGAAATGTCCAGCAGGTCGGTGATCAAGTCTTCGGCAGAACGCAGCGAGCAGTCCAGGTGCTGCACCAGCTTCTGTGCCTCGGGCGGCAGGGCAGGCTCCTGATGGGCGAGGGACGCGGCGAACAGCCGCGCGGCGTTGAGCGGCTGCATCAGGTCGTGGCTGACCGCGGCGAGGAAGCGGGTCTTCGACTGGTTGGCCGATTCGGCATGGCCCTTGGCCTCGACCAGCGCCTGGTTCAGCTCGGAGAGTTCCCGGGTTCGCTCGACCACGCGCTGCTCGAGGCCCTCGTTGGCCTCCTTGAGGGCACGTTCGGCTTCGCGGAACTCGGTGATATCAGTGAAACTGGTGACAAAGCCGCCGCCAGGCATGGGGTTACCGATCAGCTCGATGGCCCGGCCGTTGGGGAACAGCCGCTCGAAGGTGTGCGGGGTGCCCAGACGCATCCAGTACAGCCGCTTGCTGACATGCTCCTCTACGTCGCCTGGGCCGAGCAGGCCGCGCTCGGCGTTGTAGCGGATCAGGTCGGCGACCGGCCGGCCGACATAAATCAGGCCTTCCGGGTAGTTGAAGAGCTCCACGTAGCGGCGGTTCCACGCCACCAGACGCAGGGAGCCGTCGATCACGCTGATGCCCTGGGTGATGTTCTCGATGGCGCCCTGCAGCAGAGCACGGTTGAACTGCAGAACCTCGGAGGCCTCGTCGACGATGCGCACGACATCCTCGACCTGCATTTCCCGTCCCTCGATGGCCGCCTTGACCACCGCCCGGGTCGAGGAGGCGCCGAGCACCCCGGCGAGCAGGCGCTCGGTGTGATCTATCCATTCGGTGGTCGCCGCCTGGTTGGGGTTGAACTCCTTGCCCTGGTGCTGGGCGAAGCGCTGGAACTTCCGGCGCGCGTGCTCCTCGCCGACGAAGCGCGCGGCAAGCTCGAGCAGATCCTGCACCTGGACCGCGAGCAGGGACCGGCCACCGGAGCGGCGATTGATTTCCTGGCCGACGAAGCGGCTGGCCTGCCAGTGCTCGGAAACGCGGGTACGCGAGAGCACGGATACGATAGCGAAGACTGCCCAGTTGCCGGCCAGCGAAATCAGCATCCCCAAAGTGATCGAGGTGATCGGCAGGCCCAGTGGTCGGCTTGCCAGCCACTCGAGGCCGGGGAGTTCGCCCAGTGGCCAGCCCATGCGCTGGGCGATCAGCGGCAGCACCAGGGTGTAGCTCCACAGCAGCGCGCCAGTGGCGAGCCCGGCGAACACGCCGCGGCGGTTGGCCTGCTTCCAGTACAGCGCGCCGAGCATGGCGGGCGTCAGCTGGGAAATCGCGGCGAAGGCGATCTGGCCGATAGTGGCCAGGCTGGTGGTGGGGCCGAGCATGCGGTAGATGACGTAGGCCAGCAGCAGGATGCCGACGATGCTGACCCGGCGCACGCTGAGCATCCAGTGGCGGAAGGCTTCGAAGGGGCGTTCAGTGTTTTTGCGGCGCAACAGCCAAGGCAGCACGATGTCGTTGGAAAGCATGGTGGAGAGTGCCACGCTGGCGACGATCACCATGCCGGTGGCGGCCGAGGCGCCGCCAATGAAGGCCAGCAGCGCCAGCGCCGGGTGGTGCTCGGCCAGGGGCAGGCTGATCACGAAGGTGTCGGGAATGATTCCAGCCGGCAGCCGCAACTGGCCAGCCAGAGCAATCGGTATCACGAACAGGCCGGCGAGCAGCAGGTACAGTGGAAACACCCAGCGTGCCAGGCGCAGGTCGTGCGGTTCGGTGTTCTCCACCACGGTCACGTGGAACTGCCGCGGCAGGCAGACAATTGCCATCATCGCCACGCCGGTCTGCACCAGCAGTGCCGGCCAGTTCGTTCCCTTTTCCCAGAATTCGGCCAGTTGCGGGGCGGCCTTGGCCTCCTCGAGCAGATGGTCGAATCCGTCGTACAGGCCGTAGGTGACGAAGGCGCCCACCGCGAGGAAGGCGAAAAGCTTGACCAGCGACTCGAAGGCGATGGCCAGCATCATGCCGCGATGGTGTTCGGTAACGTCCAGGGTGCGGGTGCCGAACAGGATGGTGAACAGTGCCAGGCACACGGTCACCACCAGAGCCGTGTCCTGCGCGCGTGTGCCGGTGCTGTCCGGTCCGGCGCCGATCAGCAGGTTGACGCCGAGCACGATGCCCTTCAGCTGCAGGGCGATGTAGGGGAGCACGCTGACCACGCAGATGAGGGTGACCGCCACCGCCAGCGGTTGCGACTTTCCATAGCGCGCGGCAATGAAATCGGCGATGGAGGTGATGTTTTCCTGTTTGCTGATCATCACCATCTTCTGCAGCATCCACGGCGCGAAGAGCAGCAGCAGCACCGGTCCGAGGTAGATCGGCAGGAAGTCCCAGAGCTGTTCGGTGGCCTGGCCGACCGCGCCGAAGAAGGTCCAGCTGGTGCAGTACACCGCCAGCGAGAGGCTGTAGACCCAGGCGCGCATGCGCGGCGGCAGGGGCGCGTTGCGGCGGTCCCCGTAGAAGGCGATGGCGAAGAGTGTGGCCATGTAAGCCAGGGCGGCCAGGGTGATCACCCCGATGGACAACGACATGTTGGCTCCAAACAAAATGATAGCTCCCTGGACTGCTTGACTACATCAAGTTTTGGCTCGCCAAGCATTTTCGGCAATGGTGAAAAATCGTCCGGGAGTTGAGAGTCTTGCAGCAAAAAGCCTCGCGATTTGCGGTTTGCGACCAAGGTAGCAAGCGACCGGCTGTCGCTTGCGGGGATCTGCAGCACCCCGTGAACCTGCACCTGCCAGCCGTTGCCTGAAGGCGCTTCCGTGGCGCCTGGTAAGACTCTGCCATCTGTGATTCATTGATTCATTTCAGGAGGTTGGCGAAGATGAGCTCGCATTCGCAATTCGCGCTGCTGTGCAAGCGACATTTCCTGCTCTTCTTCGTGACCCAGTTGCTCGGCGCGTTCAACGACAGCCTCTTCGAAGCAATCGCTGGTGCTCGCGATCCTCTACCGGATCGCCACATAGCAGGAGCAGAGCCTGCTGGTCAATCTGTGCGCTCTGTCATTCATCCTGCCATTTCTTATATTTTCCACCCCTGGCGGACAGCTTGGCGAGAAGTTCGCCAAGGATGGCTTGATGCGGGCGCTGAAGTTCTCCGAGATCGTCATCATGTTGGCTGGTGGCCTCGCGCTGCTACTGGGTAGTCTGCCGTGCATGCTAGCGGTGCTGTTCTGCATGGGGACGCAGTCGGCGCTGTTCGGGCCGGTCAAGTATTCGATCCTGCCGCCGCATCTGGAGGACTACGAACTGATCGGTGGCAACGCCCTGGTGGAAATGGGCACTTTTCTGGCCATTCTCGGCGGCATCATAGGTGCCGGACTGCCGATGTCCTGGCCAGACTATGCGACTCTGGTGGCTACCTCGGTGGTGCTGGTACGGTAGCTCGGCTACCTCGACAGTCGCGGTATTCCCCATACCCATGCGGCGGCCTGGCTGCATGGCGACGAAAGCGTGGTGACGCCGATCCTCGTGCTGTTCTCGGTGAGTATCGCACTAGGCTCGATGCTCTGCGAGTAGCTCTCCGGGCGCCGGGGAGAAATCGGTTTGGTGCCCTTCGGCGCCATCGGCCTGAGCCTTTTCGGTCTGCTGCTCTGGTGGCGTTCCGGCGGCTTCCCCGAGGCCGCCGTTGCCCATGATTGGCGGGGCATGCTGGCCCGTGGGCAGGCCTGGTGGGTGCTGGGTGGCATCCTCGGGCTCAGCCTGTTTGGCGTCTTTTACATAGGGCCACTCTACGTCCTGATCCAGGCGCGCACCGTGGAGCAGCAACGGGCACGGGTGGGCGTGACCGAGCTGTTGATTCCGCAGCTGTTCCTGGCCGTCGCACTGTTGAATATTGCAGTGAACGGCCACCCATTCACGGCCGTTCCCGAGTTCGTCTGGCGCCGGCCAGTAGGGGTCAGATGCCCTGGGGGATTTCCTCGCCACCAAGGGCCTCGAATAGCGCCGGGAGGTACTCGGCGAAGGTCATCATCATCAGGGTGAAGCTGGCATCCAGCTGGGCGAGGGCGTCGTCGCCGCCATCCTGCTCGGCCTGTTCCTGCAGCAGATCCTCGAAACGCAGGCGCTTGATCGCCAGCTTGTCGTCGAGAACGAAGGACAGCTTGTCCTGCCAGGCCAGCGCCAGCTGGGTGACATGCTTGCCGGTGCTCAGGTGTAGCTGGATCTCCTCGCCAGTCAGGTCCTGACGCTTGCAGCGGACCACGCCGCCATCCTCGTGGGTATCGCGCAGTTCGCACTCGTCGAGCACATGGAAGTCCACGGCAGCCTGTTGGGTTTTGACCCAGTCGGTGAGGGTGGCGCTCGGTGCGATCTTCACCCCCAGGGGGCGTACCGGCAGCGAGCCGATGGCCTCGCGCAGGGTGGAAAGCAGGTCCTCTGCCTTCTTGGCGCTGGCCGTATCGACCAGGATCAGGCCCTGTTTGGGCATGATCGCCGCGAAGGTGCTGGCACGGCGGATGAAGGCGCGCGGCAAAAAGCTCTGGACGATGTCCTCCTTGATCCGGTCGCGCTCCTTCTTGTAGACCTTGCGCATCTGCTCGGCCTCGATCTCTTCGACCTTCTCCTGAAGCGCATCGCGCACCACGCTGCCGGGCAGAATGCGTTCCTCCTTGCGTGCCGCGATCATCAGAAAGTCCTGACTGGCATGAACCAGGGGTGCATCTTCGCCCTTGCCGAAGGGGGCGGCGAAACCGTAGGTCGCCAATTCCTGGCTGGCGCAGGGGCGGGCCGGCTTGGCTGCCAGCGCTGCCTCCAGCGTTTCGACGGCGAAGGGGATATCCTGAGTGAGACGATAGACGAGCAGGTTGCGGAACCACATGAGGCTGGCGATCTCCGTTGCGCAAAGTGCGCATTATTCTCTCCCTGACCTTGGGGGCCAACCCTAACCCCTTGGAACATTTGAAAATTTTTTTTCATCGAGGGCTTGCCAAGGTGAAACTGGCTCTCTAGAATGCGCCCCACTTCGAGAGTGAACGGGTGGTTAGCTCAGCTGGGAGAGCATCTGCCTTACAAGCAGAGGGTCGGCGGTTCGATCCCGTCACCACCCACCATCTTGGAGTTAAGCGCAGCGGTAGTTCAGTCGGTTAGAATACCGGCCTGTCACGCCGGGGGTCGCGGGTTCGAGTCCCGTCCGCTGCGCCAAATTCGACTGCCGCGCTGGACAGAGCTTGGTAGATGCAAGAGAAAAGCGGCCTTGGGGCCGCTTTTTTCGTTTCATGGACTGCCTCGGCCTGAGCCGTTCAGGTGGTTCCGGGCGCTCCGCCAAGATCCCTTCGAAAACCTGAACTTATCGCCGTTGCCAGGCTCCTATGTCCGTAGCCAGTGGTCGCGGCTGCCTGTTAAGCTCTCGCCTTCACTGATAGCCCTAGGGCGAACGAACAAGGAAACAGCATGAGACAACATCGGTTGGCCGTTGCGATGGCCTTGGTGGGTCTGGTTCTTTCGGGTTGCGATTCGCAAACCAATGTGGAGCTCAAGACCCCCGCACAGAAGGCCTCCTACGGTATCGGCCTGAACATGGGCAAAAGTCTGGCCCAAGAGGGCATGGATGATCTGGACTCGGGAGCAGTGGCCCAGGGTATCGAGGATGCCATCGGCAAGAAGGAGCAGCGCCTGAGCGACGAGGAGCTGATCGAGGCCTTCGCTGCCTTGCAGAAGCGTGCTGAAGAGCGTATGGCAGCCCTTGGCGAAGAAAATGCCAAGGCCGGCAAGAAGTTCCTTGAGGAAAATGCCAAGCGCCCCGGGGTGACCACTACTGCCTCCGGTCTGCAGTATGAAGTGCTGAAGAAGACCGAAGGTGCGCAGCCCAAGTCTAGTGATGTGGTTACCGTGCACTATGAAGGCCGTCTGACCGACGGCACTGTCTTCGACAGCTCAATCGAGCGCGGAAGCCCCATCGATCTACCGGTTAGTGGCGTCATTCCCGGCTGGGTCGAAGGCCTGCAATTGATGCATGTCGGCGAGAAGTTCAAGCTGTACATTCCCAGCGAGCTGGCCTACGGCGAGCAGAGTCCAAGTCCCTCTATCCCGGCTAATTCCGTGCTGATGTTCGAACTGGAACTGCTGGGCATCAAGGGTCAGTCGGCCGAGCAGGAAGCTGAGCCCGAGCCCGAGGCGGAGCAGGCCGTCCCCCTGGGCGAGTGAGTCAAGCGCCCAATACAACGCCCCGCTTCTGTGGGGCGTTTTCATTTCTATAATTTTATAGGGATACCGATTAACTATAAAGATATGCAATTTGCTTCGTTATTTGCCATCTTTTATTAAGATCATCTCAGTCTATGGTCAATGAATTTACAATCCCTTGGCTTAATTGGATTTTTTCATGAACTAGAAAATTCCGATTTGTTGCAGGGGCATATGAGACGAGCTTTTGCCAAGCTGTTATAGCCTTTGCTCATGCGGTTACCCACAGTTCGTGGATAAGCCGGAAAAGCCACACACTGCGGAGTGACGATCATGAAAGCACCCTGGCTTTTCTTCCGATTTCTTCGCGTGGCCCGATCTCTGCTAGCCGATGGGCGGCTGAGTGAGTTCCTGTTGGATGTGGCGCGCAAGAGCGAGCGCAAGGGGCGACGGCTGGGTGGTGTCCGGGAAGATCTGCGCTTGCTGCAATCGCTCTGTCTGGCTTGGTGGCGTGGCGAATACCGACAGGTCAGCCAGCAGGCATTGCTCTCGGCGATCGCCGGGCTACTGTATTTCCTGTCTCCGCTGGATGCAATTCCCGACTGGTTGCTCGGTTTGGGGTTTCTCGACGACATTGCGGTCCTTGCTTGGGTTATGCGCAGCTGGCACGGCGAACTGGAGGCCTTTCGTGCCTGGCTAGCTGCTCAGCCGTCACAGCGCCAGGCGGAGCTGGAGCGCCTGCTGGCCCCCGCAAGCCGTCCGGAAGGGCACTGAGATCCGCTGCTCCGTCCCCTATCGTAGGACAGGCGAAGAAAAGGCGCTCTGGTGGCAGGCGAATTGTCAATATTCGGATCGGATCGATGCACGACAAGAAAAATACGAACGTTCAAATAATCATGCGTGATGGCGAGATGGAGTATGCGGTACTGCCTTGGGCCGACTACCAAGCCTTGCTGCGGGCAACCGGGCAGAGTGGTGAAGTGCCTGAAACGCCCGAGCAGCCTGCCGTTGTCCCCGCTCTTGCGCAATTGGTCGTCCTGCGCGAAGCTCAAAACATGTCGCAGGAGCAACTGGCCAGAGCAGTGGGCATTAGCCCGTCCTATCTGGGCATGATCGAGGCGGGTGAGCGACAGCCGGATTCCGCAATCCGGCGTGCCTTGGCGCGGGCATTGGGAATTGCGGACTGGGAGGTGGACTCTTGACCATTTGCATCAGTCGCCAGCACTGGCAGGCGCTGCTGGGTGAATTGGACGACGCGCGTCAGAGTCGTCATCTGCTGACCTATCGCGCGCTGATTGAGCGTCTGCAACTGCCGCCGCCAGCCATGCAGACGCTGACTGCCGCGCTGGAACACCTGGCGGTTCTGGATGCGCGTGCCGAGCGACCACTACGCAGCTCGCTGGTCATTAGCCAGGGAGCCAGCCGTCTGCCGCGTCCCGGTTTCTTCGACTGCGTGGCGCGGCTTGGGCGCTTTTCCGGTGCCCCCGATGGTGTAGCTGCCGCGTCTTGGCATGCGGCGGAAGTCGTGCGGGTCTTCGAGTTCAGTTATGAGGATCAATGAGGGCGCGGCATGGCTTCCCGTCGGTTGCTGGTAGATTGTTCCGGTCGTAATCGGCATAGGGGGCAGACCTGAGGTTGCACCCCTGCCACACCACCTGGCATGCGGGTCCGCACCGGCAGGCTACTTAAGCTTTCGCTCCCAGCGCTTGCAGCTCCCGATAGAGGGGCTTCCCATGCTTCCAATGCTTGAGCTGGATGGCTCTGAGCCGGAGGCGTATCCATTCGTCCAGACCACGCCAGATCCTCGGCGTCTGGGACAGGCTGAAATACGCTTTCCAGCCCAACAGGTAGGCCCGCAGGCTGCTCTATTATCTGCAGCACACGACGTCCTGCTGTCCGGCGAGTCAGTTGCTGCACTCGCTGCTTGAACTGCTTCGGCGCCTTGCCGGCAACCCTGCGCTTGACCTGGCTTCCCGGCGCCACCCAGAAGCTGTAGCCTTGGAACTTGCGGCCAAAGGCAACGGGCAACCGCGCTTTTTGCTTCGTTCACCTGTAATCGCAGCCGCTCATACAACCGACGTGGCAGCGCCATCAGCCGCTGGCCCGCTCGACGGCTGCGTACGTAGACGTTCACATCGTCGGCGTAGCTCACGAAGCCGCTTGAACGCCCGTTGCAGGTTCTCTCTCCAGGACTTTCTCCAAAAGCCCTGGCCCCGTGTCGCCTGACCCTCACGGGCAGCAGGCTTCACCCACCGCTGCGCTGCCTCGCCCCGGTTCCCTGGACATCTTAAGAACGCACTCCTGCATTGCGCAACCGTCGGATCTACGCCATCTCGCCTTGATCACCAGAGCTTAGCGGTTCTTTGCCCGCTCGCTCTGCTCGGTAGCGCCTTCTATCCGGTACTTGCCCATCGGCTCGCAGCTTCGCTCCACGCTTCCTCCCCACATTCGGTCACCCTCGTGCAGTTGCGCTTCGCTTCGTTCGCTGTGATCAACTTACGGGAGTACTTGCACCTCCAAGAGTGCATCCATACTGGGCGCACAAAGCAAAGGGGCCGCATAAGCGACCCCGTTTCGTATCCGCTCGAGCGGATCAGTGCTTGGCCAGCGATTCGCGAAGGCCCAGGTAGTCGAGCAGGATGCGTCCGGTTTCCGCCAGATAGCCATCATCCTCGGGCTTCTTGCTCTTGTCTTTCTCCAGCGGCAGGGCGTTTTCGTCCTCCTCCTTCAGTTTGGTCAGGAGTTCCTCGCCCTTGGCCTTGCGCCGCTCGTTCTCAATGGCCAACTGCTTGGACTCGATGGAGTCGTGCTGGGCGCGCCGCTTGCCTTCGTTGAGGCTGACGGTGGTTTCCTGCATCAGTTGCCGGCTCAGATCGAGGCGGTTGCGGGTAAAGACGAAGTCAGGATCCTGCGCAGTGCGATGGTCGTGGCGAGCCTTGAGTTCGCTCAGGAACGGCTTGAACGGGTCGGCTTCCGGGCGAATCGCCGGGCGGATGCTGTCCCAGGGCATGGCTTCCGGCAGTGCGCTTTCGCCGATTTCCTGAGTATCGACCTCGTCCGGATAGCTGATGTCCGGAATCACTCCCTGATGCTGGGTGCTCTGTCCGGAAACCCGGTAGAACTTGGCCAGGGTCAGCTTCAGCTCGCCGTGGTTGAGCGGCTGGATGGTTTGCACCGTGCCTTTGCCGAAGGTCTGGCCTCCGATGATCAGGGCGCGATGATAGTCCTGCATGGCGCCGGCGAAGATTTCCGAGGCCGAGGCGGAGAGGCGGTTGACGAGCACTGCCATCGGGCCTGTGTAGTAGGTACCGCCGCTCTCGTCGGCGAGCACGTCGACCCGACCGTCGTTGTTGCGCACCAGCACGGTGGGTCCCTGGTCGATGAACAGGCCGGTCAGTTCGGTCGCTTCCTGCAGCGAGCCACCGCCGTTGTTACGCAGGTCGATGACCACGCCGTCGACCTTCTCCGCCTTCAGTTCACTGAGCAGGCGCTTCACATCACGGGTAGTGCTCTTGTAGTTCGGGTCGCCGGAGCGGAACGCCTTGAAGTCCAGATAAAAGGCCGGGATTTCGATCACGCCGAGCTTGTAGGCGCGTCCTTCGTGGGGCAGTTCGAGCACGGATTTCTTGGCTGCCTGCTCTTCCAGCTTGACCGCCTCGCGGGTGATGGCGACCACCCTGCTGGTCTCGTCGTTGGGGGCGTTGCTGGCCGGAATGATCTCCAGGCGCACCACCGAGCCCTTCGGTCCGCGGATCAGCTTGACCACCTCGTCCAGGCGCCAACCGATCACGTCGACCATCTCGTCGTTGGCCTGGGCGACGCCAATGATCTTGTCCGCGGGCGCGAGCTGCTTGCTCTTCTCCGCCGGGCCGGCAGGCACCAGGCGGACCACCTTGACGTGCTCGTTGTCGCTTTGCAGCACCGCGCCGATGCCTTCCAGCGACAGGCTCATGTTGATGTCGAAGTTTTCTGCGTTATCCGGCGACAGATAGTTGGTGTGCGGGTCGTAGGTCTGCGCGAAGGCATTGATGTAGGTCTGGAAGATGTCTTCGCTGCGGGTCTGCTCCAGGCGCGACAACTGGTTGCGGTAGCGTTTGATGAGCAGTTCCTGGATGGCCTTCGGCTGCTTGCCGGCGATTTTCATGCGCAGCACCTCGTCCTTCAGGCGCTTGCGCCAGAGGTCGTCGAGGGCGGTCTTGTCCTTTGCCCAGGGGGCGTTCTCGCGGTCGATGAGCAGGCTCTCATCGTGGCCGAAGTCGAAGCTGTCCACGCCTTTCTCGAGCAGGCTGAGGGTGAAGTGCAGGCGCTCCTCCAGGCGGGTGAGATGGCGCTTGTAGATGGTGAAGCCGGGCTGCAGATCGCCGCTCTTCAGGAAGTCGTCGAACTGGTTGCGCCAGCGGTCGAACTCTTGGATGTCCGCTGCAGTGAAGTAGCTGCGGGCCGGATCGAGCAGCTTGAGGTAGCTTTCATAGATCTTTGCCGAGCGCGCATCGTTGAGTGGTGGTTTGCTGTAGTGATGGCGCTTGAGGAGCTCCACCACGTTCAAGCTGGCGATCACCTGGTCGCGATCCGGTTGCAGGGCATCCCAGTTGCCGGCGGCAGCAGTCTGGGCCAGCAGCGAAGCACTGAGGCCGAGGGTGAAGGCGAGGAGAGTGCTGGAAAGAAGGCGCTTCATGTCATTCGACTAGTTGGGAGTGATAAAGCATATTAGGCCGTCAGGCGGGGTATCGGGTTCCTTTCTTGATGAAGGGAACGGATCCTGCGGCGGATTGGCTTAGGCACCTACTATGGAGGCAGCATGAAGGCATTGCAAGGCATCGAGGGAAGTGTGGAGTGGGTCGAGCGGCCTGCGCCTTCCTGTGACGTGGGGCAAATCAGGATTCGTGTGGCGGCGGCCGGACTGAACCGGTCCGATCTTCTGCAGCGTGCCGGACTCTATCCGCCGCCGCCCGGCGCCAGCGACGTGCTCGGGCTGGAGTGCGCCGGCGTGGTCAGCGAGGTCGGGGCGGGCAGTCACTGGCAGGTCGGCGACAGGGTCTGCGCGCTGCTGGCCGGCGGTGGCATGGCCGAGGAAGTGGTAGTGGACGGACGGCATGTCCTGCCGGCACCGGAAGGGCTGTCGCTGGTCGAGGCGGCGGTGTTGCCGGAGGTCTATGCCACCGCCTGGCTCAACCTGTTCAGGCTGGGCGCCCTCAAGTCGGGCGAGAAGGCGCTGATCCACGCCGGGGCCAGCGGAGTCGGCTCGGCTGGCATCCAGTTGTGCAAGGCGTTTGGCAATCCCTGCTGGGTCAGCGTCGGTTCGCCCGAGCGGCTGGCCTACTGCGAGTCTTTGGGCGCCCAAGGCGGGGTGCTGCGCACTCAGGATCTGGAGGGCCTGCGCGACTTCGCCCCCTTCGACGTGATCCTCGACCCGATCGGTGCGCGCTATGCGGCGCTCGATCTGGAGCTGCTGGCCCGCGATGGGCGCTGGGTGATCATCGGCCTGATGGGTGGACGCGAAGCGCAGCTGGATCTGGCCAAGCTGCTGGGCAAGCGGGTGCAACTGATCGGCTCGACCCTGCGCAACCGGGACGATGCCTTCAAGGGCGAGTTGATCGACGAACTGCGCCAGCAGGTCTGGCCGTTGTTCGCCGAGGGGCTTCTCGATCCGCGCCTGGAGCACAGTTTCGTCGCCGGGGATGTCGGCGCGGCGTTCGAGATGCTGGCCAGCAACACGGTATCCGGCAAGGTAGCGCTGGTCATCGACGACAGCCTGGTTTGAGCAGGAGGGCGGTTGGCCTTGCGCCGGTGGTTGACCGCCGATCTGCCCGGCCCTGTTCCAGGGAAGAGCAGGGCGAGGGCAGGGACCTTTTTCAGGGCAGTAGCGGACTCGAATAGAAGGCTGTCAGGACCTTCACCAGATGCGCCAGGTCATGGCTGCCGGCCAGCTCGCGAATGGAATGCATGGCGAAGGTCGGCAGGCCGATGTCGACGGTGCGCACGCCGAGCCGGCTGGCGGTGATCGGGCCGATGGTCGAGCCGCAGCCCAGGTCGCTGCGCACCACGAAGCTCTGTACCGGCACCTCGACGTCGAAGCACAGGTGGCGGAAGAAACCAGCGGTTTCGCTGTTGGTGGCGTAGCGCTGGTTGCTGTTGGCCTTGATCACCGGACCGGCATTGAGCTTCGGGCCGTGGTTGGCGTCGTGACGGTCGGCATAGTTGGGGTGCACGCCATGGGCGTTGTCCGCGGAAACCAGCAGGGACTGCTGCAGGATCCGCACGAAGTCGTCGCCGTCCGGCAGCAGACGGCCGAGCACCTGCTCGAGGAAAGGGCCGTCGGCGCCGCAGGTGGAACAGGAGCCGATCTCCTCGTGGTCGGTGCAGACCAGCACGCAGCTTTCCGCGTCGCCGGCGGCGAGCAGTGCCTGCAGGCCGGCATAGCAGGACAGCAGGTTGTCGAGACGGGCGCCGGCGATGAAGTCTTGGCTCAGGCCGATCAGCGCCGCTCCCTGAGTGTCGTAGAAGCAGAGTTCGAAATCCAGCACCACATCGGCGTTGATCTCGTGTTCGCGCTGCAACTGCTCGGTCAGCAGGGCACGGAAGTCGCCCCGCTCTTCGCCGGCGATCTGCGCGAGGATCGGTGGCAATTCGTTCTGCGCGTTGATCGCCCAGCCCTGGTTGGCCTCGCGGTTGAGGTGGATCGCCAAGTTGGGAATGATGGCGATCGGCTGCTTGAAATCGAGCAGCTGACTCTCGACCCGGCCGGCACGGCGGAAGGTGACCCGTCCGGCCAGCGACAGGTCGCGGTCGAACCAGGGGGCGAGCAGGACGCCGCCGTAGACTTCCACGCCGAGTTGCCAGAAGCCCTGGCGATGCAGTTCCGGCTGGGGCTTGACGCGCAGGCAGGGGCTGTCGGTGTGGGCGCCGACCAGTCGCAAGCCGCCTTCCAGCGGCGAGCGCCGGCCGAGCTGAATGGCGATGATCGAAGAGTCGTTGCGGGTGACGTAGTAGCGTCCGCCAGGCTGGTTCGGCCAGGCTTCACGCTCGTTCAGACGCTGGTAGCCGGCGGCTTCGAGGCGCTGGACCAGGCTGGCGCAGGCGTGGAAGGGGGTGGGGGAGGTCTTGAGGAAGTCGATCAGGCCCTGATTGAGTTCTGTACGCATAGTGGACTCCAGACAGCGTTGCGGCGGAGTGTATCGAAAAGGGCGCTGGGCTGCAGTCAGACATCCGGCGCGCTCGCGCTGGGCGCTCAGAACGGCGCGGGGCTTTCGAAACGCAGGCGCTCGCCGCTCTGCGGGTGGCCGATGACCAGCAGGCTGGCATGCAGGCACAGGCGCCCGGCGGCGGCCAGGGCCTCGTCATGGGCATAGAGGCGGTCGCCCAGTAGAGGGTGGCCTATAGCTAGCATGTGCACGCGCAGCTGATGAGAGCGGCCGGTGATCGGGGTCAGTTCAACGCGGCTGTAGTGGCCGCAGCGCTCCAGTACCCGCCAGAAGGTCAGGGCGTGGCGGCCCAATTCGTGGTCGACCACGTGGCGCGGCTTGGTCGGCGGGTCGTAGCGCAGCGGTAGCTCGATGCGACCGCTGTCAGCTTTCGGTTCGCCCCAGCAGAGCGCGGTATAGGTCTTTTCGGTTTCCCGGTCGTGGAACTGGCGGGACAGTTCGCGATGGCTGTCGGCGTCGCGGGCCAGCACGATCAGGCCGGAGGTCTCCCAGTCGAGGCGATGCACGATGCGCGCCTCGGGATAGTCGTTGTCCTGCAGGCGGGTGACCAGGCAGTCGCGGTTGTCCTCGGCGCGGCCCGGCACCGAAAGCAGCAGGGTGGGCTTGTTGACCACCAGCAGGGCATCGTCCCGGTGGAGGATTTCGATGTTCGACAGGGGCATGGGGGGTATCCGGAAACGACAGCGGCGGCCAGAGCCGCCGCCGTTGCAGGGCGAACCGCTCAGCGATCCGGCAGGGTGACGTTGAGTTCGAGAATCGAGCAGTTGCCCTGGTCCTCCAGGACCACCTGCACCTGATCGCTATCGATATTGACGTACTTGCGGATCACTTCGACCAGCTCCTTCTGCAGGTCCGGCAGGTAGTCCGGCGTACTGCGCTGGCCGCGCTCGTGGGCGACGATGATCTGCAGACGCTCTTTCGCGATGGACGCAGAAGTTTCTTTTTTGCGTTCGCGAAAGAAGTCGAAAATATTCATTCACGTCCTCCAAATAGGCGCTGCAGGAGTCCCTTCTTCTGCGCATCGAGGAAGCGGTGCGGCGTTTCCTTGCCCAGCAGGCGCTCCACGGCATCGCTGTAAGCTTGGCCGGCGTCGCTCTGCTCGTCGAGGATTACCGGGATGCCCTGGTTGGAGGCCTTGAGTACCGACTGGGATTCGGGAATCACCCCGAGCAGGCGGATGGCGAGGATCTCCTCGACGTCTTCCACCCCGAGCATCTCGCCCTTGGTCACGCGCTCGGGGCTGTAGCGGGTCAGCAACAGGTGTTCCTTGATCGGCTCCTCGCCGTTCTCGGAGCGCCGCGACTTGCTGGCGAGCAGGCCGAGCATGCGGTCGGAGTCGCGAACCGAGGACACTTCGGGGTTGGTCACCACGATCGCTTCATCGGCGAAGTACATGGCCAGGTGCGCCCCTTTCTCGATCCCTGCCGGCGAGTCGCAGATGATGTATTCGAAGGACTCGCGCAGCTCGTCCATCACCCGGCCCACGCCTTCGGTGTTCAGGGCGTCCTTGTCGCGGGTCTGGCTGGCCGCCAGCACGTAGAGGTTTTCCAGGCGCTTGTCCTTGATCAGGGCCTGACTGAGTGTGGCATCACCCTGGATGACGTTGACGAAGTCGTACACGACCCGGCGTTCGCAGCCCATGATCAGGTCGAGATTGCGCAGCCCTACGTCAAAGTCGACGACGACGGACTTGTGCCCGCGCAGGGCGAGGCCGGTACCGATGGCGGCGCTGGTCGTGGTTTTGCCGACGCCACCCTTGCCGGAAGTGACTACGAGGATCTTAGCCAAGGTGATTCACCCCAAATGAAGAAAAACGAGAGCGGTGAGCCGCGCGGGTGGCTTGTGGAGTCCAGTCCGGTAAAGCCCCTGAAAATACAGAAGTATCCGTTAAAGGCGCGTGATGTTCAACACGTCGCCAGCCAGATGAATATGCACGGCCTCACCCCAGTTCGGATCGCGTCTGAGGTCTTCGGCAACCTTGTAGCGGCCAGCGATGGAGATTAGCTCGGCGGCCAGCATCCTGCAGAAAATTCGGGCCTGGTTGTTGCCTTTGATGCCTGCCAGGGCGCGACCCCGCATCGGGGCGTACACATGGATGTTGCCATCGGCGAGAAGTTCCGCGCCAGCGCTGACCGGGGCCAGGACCAGCAGGTCGCCTCCCGGCGCATAGATCTGCTGGCCGCCGCGTACCGGGGTGGTGATCACCCGCGTCGGGCGTATCGCCGGCTCGGCCGGCTTCTCGGGCTTTTTCGCCGGAGCTGGCGCGGCGGCAGCAGTGGCGCCGGGGCTGATCGGTCGCTCCCGCGCGCTGGAGGGAGGCAGGACCGGCAGGTCCAGCGCCTGGGCGGCGGCGACGTGGTCCGCCAGGCTGGCGCGGAGCGCCAGGGTGCGCAGGCCATGGCGCCGGCAGACCGCCAGCAGGGCGCGTAGATCGAGCTGTTGCGCGTCGGGCTGGAGCTTGTCCAGAGCCAGTACCAGGGGGGTGTTCTGGAAGAAGTTGGGGGCTTGCGCCACCTTTTCGCTCAACTGGCGGTCGAGACGGGCCAGGTCGTTGTGTGCCAGTTCCAGCACGGTGATGGCGAGCATGCTGCCCTTGAGCTGGAACACGGGGGCTGGGTCGAGGAGGTCGGCTTGGCTCATGATCTGCCCATTGCAATGAATGGCGGTCTTATAACGGGAAACGCCGCGACAGGCTAGCCGGGCGGAGAAAAACTGTCGGACGGGCCGACGGCGCGCACGCCTGGCGTGCCCGTGGCGCGTTGCCGCATGGCCTGGCGGTGGGTTGGAGGTCTACCGCGGGCGGCGAATCCTCTCAACGGCCCTGGTTGGCATTTTCCCGCTAGAATGCCGGCTTTTGCTGTTTTTGGGGCCATCATGGATCGTCCGCGCTTTCGTGCCTGTTTTCTCCATCCGCGTTTCTGGGGCCTCTGGTTGGCGCTGGGACTGTTCTGGCTGGTTGCCCAACTGCCCTATGCCTGGCTGCTGCGGCTTGGCCGCGGGCTGGGTGCGCTGACCTATCGCCTGGCCGGTTCGCGCCGACGCATCGCCAGGCGCAACCTGGAGCTGTGCTTCCCCGAGCTGTCCGCCGCCGAATGCGAGCGCCTGGTGAAGGAGAACTTCGCCTCGATGGGCATCGCCTTCTTCGAGATGGCCATCAGCTGGTGGTGGCCACGCCAGCGGCTGGCCCGGCTGGCGCACATCGAGGGGCTCGAGCATCTGCAGCGGGCGCAGGCCGAGGGGCGGGGGGTCATCCTCATGGCCCTGCATTTCACCACTCTGGAAATCGGCGCCGCCCTGCTCGGCCAGCGGCAGACCATCGACGGTATGTACCGCGAGCACGGCAACCCGGTCTTCGACTACGTCCAGCGGTGTGGTCGCGAGCGGCACAATGCCGATGCCACTGCCATCGAGCGCGAGGATATCCGCGCCATGCTCAAGGTGCTGCGTGCCGGTCGCGCCATCTGGTATGCGCCGGACCAGGACTACGGGCGCAAGCAGAGCCTCTTCGTGCCACTGTTCGGCATCCCGGCGGCGACCGTGACGGCGACGACCAAGTTTGCCCGCCTGGGCAAGGCGCAGGTGATGCCCTTCATCCAGACCCGTCTGGCCGACGGTTCCGGCTATCGGCTGACGATCCACCCGCCGCTGGCCGATTTCCCCGGTGAGAGCGAGGAGGCCGACTGCCTGCGCATCAACCGCTGGGTCGAGCAGGCGGTACGCCAGCAGCCTGAGCAGTACCTGTGGGCGCACCGGCGCTTCAAGAGCCGCCCGGACGGCGAGCCGAGCCTCTACCAATAGAGGGGCGGCCGCTACTCCTCGATCTGCAGCTGGCGGGCACGGGTGTAGACGTAACGGATCTGGTTGTACTCGAACGGCGAGTTGAGTTGTCCGTAGCGAAAGGGGATGCCGTCGCGCCTGTCGACGGCCTTCAGCGCGGATATTTCCGGATGGGCATCGCTGGCCGTGGCGACGTTCAGATAGTCGATCCGGTTGGCGGTCAGAAAGTCCGTCAGATGGCCGCCAGCATCGCGCAGGTTCGATAGCCCGAGGATCGGCAGCATCAGGTAGGGGTCTGTGGGCACGCCATAGGCGCCGAGAGTCTGGCCGAAATCCTCGCTCTGCCTGGGCAGCCCCATGCGGCTGGCCGGGTCCCGCAGGCCGGCGACTCCCAGGGTGTGGTGTTGAGCAGCAGGCGGGCTCCGGTGTCGAGGGCGCGCCTGCCCCGCAATTGCAGCAGGCTGTTGAGCAGGGTGGGTATCTCGGCGAGGTTGCCAAAGAAGTTGCGCACACTGCTACGCACGAATCCCGGGATGATGTAGCGATAGCCGCGCACCACCGGCAGCAGCACCCACTCGTCGAAGCGATAGTTGAAGTAGTAGACCCGCCGGTTCCAGCGTTCCCAGGGATCGTGGACGTTGAGGATGGCGAGGCTCGAGCGCTCGAATTCGTGCTGGTCGAGGCTGGGGTTGAAGTGCAGGCGGCTCAGCGGGCGCTTGAAGCCGTCCTCGTCGACCGGGGGCTCGACGGCGTGGGCCAGGCTGCCGGCGAGCAGCGCGGCGGTGATGAGCCACGGGCGTTCAACCACGGAAGAATTCCAGCATAGCCTGGCTGTTGACCCGGTAGTTGAGGTTGCCGCAGTGCCCGCCGAACGGATAGAGGGTCAGCCGCTCGCCGAAGGTGCGGCGCAGGAAAGTGAGGTCGCCGGGGCCAAGGATGAGGTCGTCGGCATTGTGCATCACGGCGATCTTGCGGCTGCCGGCCAGGTAGTCCTGCAGGGCCTGGAGGCTGATCTGGCCGATCAGTTGGGAGAGGCTGCCGCCGTTGTGGCGGAGGCGCCACTGGGGGATCAGTTGCTCGTTCAGGTAGCAGCCAAAGTTGCACTGCAGGGCACGGATGAAGAAGGGCGCGAGCGGGGTGTCCTCGTCGACCGGGTAGTTCGACGGGGTGATCAGCCCACGGCGATTGAGCAGGTCCGAAGTATAAGCGATGTCGGCGGCCGCGAAGCGGAACACCGAGCCGATCAGCATGGCCATTTCCTCGTCCGTCAGGCGCTCCTCCGACTGCTGGAGGCCGTACAGCAGGGCTTCGTTGAGGTCGATGTGGCCGCGGCGCTGGAAGTAGCGGGTCAGCTTGCCGAAAATCAGCTCGTAGACGGTCAGATTGCCGATGATGCCGGCGGCATCAGTCTGTACCAGACGGTCGAGATTGCGCACCGAGTTGTAGGGGTTGACCGGCGGGTTGAGCAGCAGCACGCGCTTGAAGTTGAAGCTCCGGCGGGTCTCGTCCAACTGGCTGACAAAGGCCGCGTGGAGGGCGCCGAGACTGTAGCCGGTCAGGTGGTATTCGGTGACCGGCAGGTCCGCCTGCTGCGCCCGCACCGCCTCCATGACCCGGTACAGATCGTCCGCATCCTCGCGGCTGAGACCGGGCGTGGCGGCGTGCGAGGCAGCGGTCATGAAATCGTAGCTGGTCGGCGAGGACAGCTGTACCACATGGAAGCCAGCCCCGTAGAACAGCCGCTTCAGGTATTCGGTGAGGCTGCTGGCGTAGTGCGCGCCGGTGCCGGAAATGACGAAGATCAGTGGCGCGTCATGTGCCTGGCGGGCCAGGCGATAGCGCAGATCCTGCACTTGGCGAAGGTTGCCAGGCAGCGCGAATGGGCGCTCGGGGCGTAGCTGCAAGCTGTAGTCCCGCTGATTGATCTCGCTGTCGAGCGGAAGGGCGGGGCGCAGTTCCGGCGGTGTGGTGGCGATGGTCGCCTCGAAGGGATTGTGCAGCGGAAAGCCGTAGCTCGCCGGATTGATGTCAGCCGCCGACAGGCAGCTACTACAGAGCAGCAGGCCGCCGAGCAGGGCGGCGATGGAGGGTAGGCGGGGCATGCAGGATCCAACCTCGTGGGTGATCTGACCATGGAACTGCTTTTAATGCAGGGAGCCCCATGATGGAAGCCCCCGCGCGCCGGCCGGGCACGCTGGAGCTTGCTTCCGTGCCGCCGCTGGTTATGCTGGCGGGCATTTGTCCTTGGAGTGCCCCATGTCCTCGCGCCAGCCCCTGATTGTCCTGCTGATCCTCCTGCCGCTTTGCCTGGCGGCCAGCTACGGGGTGCGTTTCGCTCTGATGGAGGATGGCCAGTGGGTCGGCCTGTGCGTCGAGCAGGCGCAGCGCTGGGAGTGTCAGTTGCGCTCCGGCCTGGGCCTGATGATCCACTTCCGCCTGCTGGCCTGGAGCGCCCTGGCTGCGGCGTTGACCGGCTTCCTGCTGCCCGGGCGCGCCGGCTGGGGGCTGGCGCTCTTGGGGCTGTGCCTGGCGATTCCGGCGCTGGTGCTCTATACCGCCAGTCTGGCAGTGTTCGCTGTGGCCATCGCCGCGCTACGCCTGGTTCGCCGTTGAGGCGGCTTCCGCCGCCACCGTCGCAGGCGCGGGCTTGCGCAGACGCAGACTGCGACCGAGCGCGACCATCAGCAGCAGGCTGACCAGGGCCCAGCCGAGCGCCTGCCGGTTGAGCAGGGTTTCCTGATACAACTGGGGCAGGACGCCGGCACCGATCAGGGTCAGCAACAGGGCGATCTCCCGGCGCGGGCCGGCTACCGGGCGGCACCCATAGAGCAGAGCGGGCAGCAGCAGGGCGACGCTGGGGAAGCTGCGGTAGCGGGCATCGAACACCAAGGCCAGCATCATCACCGCCCCGGCGAAGCCGGCGGCAGCCAGCCACCAGCCGCCGCGCGCCTCCAGCCAGGTGAACAGCCGGGCGCGGAAGCCCTGGCGGGCCGATAGCAGCAGCACGCCATGGAGCAGCACGATCAGGTTCAGGCCGATCAGCAGGGCGGCCCACAACCACTCGCCGGGATAGCGGCTGGTGATCCGCGCCAGCTCGCCCCACAGACCGATGCAGGCGCCACCGAGCGCGGCCAGCGGCGGCAGCAGCAGGGCCGCGGCGGTGGAGGCCGGATGTCCGGCGATGACCAGTGCGCCGGCCATGATCAGTCCGCCGATGCCCAGCCAGAACGGCCAGTGCGGCAGGTTGGAGATCGGGCCGGCGAGGATGTGCTTGTCCTCGCGGTCGGCATCCAGCAGCCCCCAGTAGCCGCCCACCGCGCCTTCGCTCTGGCGTTTCCACGGCTGGTCGAAGGCCTCGATCAGGTTGTAGCGCCAGCCGTGCTGCTCGGCCATGGCGACGAAGCCGCGGATGAAGAGGGCCTGGTTGACCCGGCTGGGCAGGGCGGTTTCGCGCTGGCGGCCCTCGCTGGGCCAGCCGGTTTCGCCGATCAGGATGTCCTTGGGCGCGAAGCGCTGGCCGAATTCCTGGCGGACGCGGGCGACCTGGGCGAGCGCCTCGTCGATCCCGGCCGGGTCGTCCTCCCAATAGGGCAGCAGATGGATGGTCAGGAAATCCACCGCCGGGGCGACTTCCGGGTACTTCAGCCAGAACTCCCAGACATCGGCATAGGTGACCGGCTGGCTGATGCTGCGCTTCACCCGCTCGATCAGCGAAGCCAGGTAGGTTGCGGTGACTTCCTTGCGCAGCAGGGTCTCGTTGCCGACGATCACCGTCTCGACCACATCGGGGTTGGCCCTGGCCGCCTCGATCAGCAACGCGATTTCGCTCTCGGTCTCCACCGGGTCGGGGTTCACCCAGGCGCCCAGCATCACCTTCAGACCGTGCTTGCGAGCCAGGGCGGGGAGCGCCCCCATGCCGGTCATGGAATAGGTGCGCACACACTGGAAGCGTTTGGCGAGCAGCGCCAGATCGGCGTCCATGCGTGCCTCGCGCAGCACGAACGGCTTGTCGAAGGGCGACTGGTCCTTGTCGAACGGGCTGTAGGACACGCACTGCAGCTTGTGCGTGGAGCTGACCACATCCGCCAGCGCGACCGGCTGGCCGGCGTTGTACCAGATGCCGCTCAGGGCCAGCAGGGCGAGGAGGGTGGCGAACAGGTAGGGCGGTAACGGAAAGCGCGAAGTGGCGGGCATGTTTCGAAATCATCTGGCAGCCGGACCGCGCATCTTAACCGCTTCCTCTATCGCACCGCACCGGGCCTCAGGCGTGGCGATGCAGCCAGTCGCGCTGCGGGCCCCCGGCTGGCTTGTCGCGAGCCTTTTGCAGGTTCTGCCAGATCTTCTCGTGGAAGTAGAAGCCCACCGAATTGCACAGGGGTTCGACAGCCGCCACCAGTCCGCCCACTGCGACGCTGCCGGTCAGCGCATAGGCGACGCCGAAGGCAATGCAGAAGTGCATCAGCGTGAAGGTCAGGGTCTTGAGCATGGCACACCTCGCAGGGGGACGTTCCTTGGTGGATTCAAGATAACGGCCGGGCGGGCGGTACTGAAATGGCTGCTTTCCATGGCTCCGATAGGGGCTGTCAATCCAGGTCGGCCCTGTCGCTGCCGATGACCGGCAGGCTTCGCTGCGCTGCCCGTTCGGTCACGGAGCAAAGCTCCTGCGACGACCCTCACATACCGACTTTGGTTCATTAGGAGTGAGGGGTTAAGACTAAGGTCGTCTGTTGTCTGTTGGGGGGAGATCTAGAGTGTGCCTACCCCGCAACTCCGTGAGGATAATAAAAGAAATGAACGACGACGGTATCTACAAGCGGATCGAGCAGAATCCGCGCTTCAGAGAACTGGTGGCAAGGCGTGAGCGGTTCGCCTGGCTGCTTTCATCCATCATGCTGGGCCTCTACTTCGCCTACATCCTGATCATCGCCTTCGTGCCACAGGTCCTGGGTGCCAAGATCAGCGCCGAATCCGCCACTACCCTGGGCATGCCCGTCGGTATTGGTCTGATCCTCCTCGCCTTCGTGCTCACCGGTATCTACACCTACCGCGCCAACGGTGAGTTCGATCGTCTGAATCAGGAAATACTCGACGAGGTGCAGAAATGATGAAGCGTTTTCTGACCGCTGCCGCCTTGTTGGCAGCCTCCCCCCTGCTGATGGCCGACGCCCTCACCGGCGAAGTGCAGAAGCAGGCGACCAACTGGACCGCCATCATCATGTTCGTGGTGTTCATCGCCATGACGATGGGCATCACCAAGTGGGCGGCCAAGCGCAACACCTCCACCTCCGACTACTACACCGCCGGCGGCAGCATCACCGGCTTCCAGAACGGCCTGGCGATCGCCGGTGACTTCATGTCCGCGGCATCCTTCCTGGGGATTTCCGCCCTGGTGTTCACCTCCGGCTACGACGGCCTGATCTATTCGATCGGCTTCCTGGTCGGCTGGCCGGTGATTCTCTTCCTGATGGCGGAGCGCCTGCGCAACCTCGGCAAGTTCACCTTCTCCGACGTGGCCTCCTACCGCCTCGGGCAGACCCAGATCCGCGTCCTGTCGGCATTCGGTTCGCTGATCGTGGTGGCCTTCTATCTGATCGCCCAGATGGTCGGTGCCGGCAAGCTGATCCAGCTGCTGTTCGGTCTGGACTACTACGTCGCCGTGGTTCTGGTGGGCATCCTGATGGTCATGTACGTGCTGTTCGGCGGCATGCTGGCTACCACCTGGGTACAGATCATCAAGGCGGTCCTGCTGCTCTCCGGTGCTACCTTCATGGCCATCATGGTGATGAAGCATGTGGGCTTCGACTTCGGCACCCTGTTCACCGAAGCCGTGAGTATCCACACCAAGGGCGAAGCCATCATGAGCCCCGGCGGCCTGGTCTCCGACCCGATCTCCGCGATCTCCCTGGGCTTGGCCCTGATGTTCGGTACCGCTGGTCTGCCGCACATCCTGATGCGCTTCTTCACCGTGGGCGACGCCAAGGAAGCTCGCAAGAGCGTGTTCTACGCCACCGGCTTCATCGGCTACTTCTACATCCTGACCTTCATCATCGGCTTCGGCGCCATCCTGCTGGTCGGCACCAATCCGGAGTTCAAGGACGCAGCCGGCGCCATCATCGGCGGCACCAACATGGTGGCCATCCACCTGGCCAGCGCCGTCGGTGGCAACCTGTTCCTCGGCTTCATCTCTGCCGTGGCCTTCGCCACCATCCTGGCGGTGGTCGCCGGTCTGACCCTCGCTGGCGCTTCGGCCGTGTCCCACGACCTGTACGCCTGCGTGATCAAGAAGGGCAAGGCCAAGGAAGAGGACGAAATGCGCGTGACCAAGATCACCACCCTGTCCCTGGGCGTCGTGGCGATCCTGCTCGGCATCATCTTCGAGAAGCAGAACATCGCCTTCATGGTGGGTCTGGCCTTCTCCGTCGCCGCCAGCTGCAACTTCCCGGTCCTGTTCCTCTCCATGTACTGGAAGGACCTGACCACCCGCGGTGCGCTGATCGGCGGTACTCTGGGGCTGTCCGTCGCCATGCTGCTGACCATCCTCAGCCCGACTGTCTGGGTTGACGTGCTGGGCAACGCCGAGGCGATCTTCCCCTACAAGTACCCGGCGCTGTTCTCCATGGTCGCGGCCTTCACTGGCGTGTGGTTCTTCTCGATCACCGACAAGTCGAAGTCTGCTGCAGAGGAGCGTGAGCGCTTCCTGCCGCAGTTCGTCCGCTCGCAGACCGGCCTGGGAGCCAGTGGCGCCGTCGCCCACTGATCCTTCCTTCGGCAGGTCAACAAGGCAGCCCTCGGGCTGCCTTTCCTGTTTCCGGGACAGGGCTCCGCCCGGAGCTACCCGCCCTGAGCCGGGTGTCGGCGGGCAGTGCTATGGTTGTTTCACGAGTCGGCAGCGAGGCCGCACCGCCAACGGTGAAGGGTGGTCGTAGCGATGGAAACGGGTCTGCTGCTCCTGCTGATCCTGTTCAACGGCGTCTTTGCGATGGCGGAAATCGCCGTCGTCTCCTCGCGCAAAGCCCGCCTGCAGAAGCTCGTCGACGAGCAGCGGCATGGTGCGCTGGTCGCCCTGGCGCTGCAGGAGGACCCTTCGCGGTTCCTCTCCACCATCCAGGTCGGCATCACGACAGTCGGCATCCTCAGCGGTGCGCTCGGCGAAAGCCTGCTGGCCCGGCCGCTGGCGGAGCGGATCGCCGGACTGCCGGTACTGGCGCCCTATGCCGAGGGCATCGCCCTGCTTCTCACCGTGGCGGCGATCACCTACCTGTCGGTGGTGGTCGGCGAGCTGGTGCCCAAGCGCCTGGCACTGCTCTCGCCGGAAACCATCGCCGCTGCCATCGCCCCGCCGATGCAGTGGCTGGCGCAGGTCGCCGCGCCGCTGGTGTGGCTGCTGTCGTTCTCCAGCAACCTGTTGCTGCGCCTGCTCGGGATCAGGCAGCAGAACGAGCCGCCGATCACCGACGAGGAGATCCGGGTGCTGATGGAACAGGGCGCCGAGGCCGGGGTCTTCCATGAGAGCGAGCAGGCAATCGTCTCCAATGTCCTGCACCTGGACGAGCAGCCGGTCGGTGCGATCATGTCGCCCCGCCAACAGGTCTATGCCATCGATCTGGACGCGCCGCGGGAGGAGCAGCTCAGACGGCTCGCCGAGAGTCCCTACACGCGTGTCCTGGTGTGCCACGGCAGCCTGCAGCAGGTGGTCGGCGTACTGCACCGCGGCGACCTGCTCGGGCCGGCCTTGCAGGGGCTGCCGCTCGATCTGCAACGGGACATCCGCCCGCCGCTCTATGTGGAGGAAAGTGCGAGCAGTACCGGTCTGCTGGAAAACTTCCGCAGGACGCGCAGCGAATTCGCCATCGTGGTCGACGAGTTCGATGACCTGCAGGGCATCGTCACCCTCAAGGATGTGCTCACCGCGATCGTCGGCGAGATCCCCGACGAGCTGCAGGACGGCGAGCCGGCGATCGTCTGCCGCGAGGACGGCTCCTGGCTGGTCGACGGCGGCATGGGCATCGAGCGGCTGAAGGCCGCGCTGGACATCGCCACGAGCTTTCCGGGGGAGGCGGATAATGCCTATCACACGCTCGCCGGTCTGGTCATGCATCACCTGCAGCGCGTGCCGAACATCGCTGATCACTTCGAACTCGACGGCTGGTGCTTCGAGGTGGTCGACATGGACCGGACGCGCATCGACAAGGTGCTGGTGGTGCGCCTGCCCGTGCCCGCGGCCTGAGCGCCGGGGCGCCCACGGAGGTTTCCATGCTTTACCGGTTAGCCGCAGACGCGCTGCTGATGGTGCATCTGCTGTTCATTCTCTTCGTGCTGCTGGGCGGCCTGCTGCTGCTGCGCTGGCCTGTCCTGGCCGTGGTGCACCTGCCGGCGATGGCCTGGGGCGCCGCGACCGAGTTCTTCAGCCTGCCCTGTCCGCTTACCGACTGGGAAAACGCTCTGCTCCGGGCGGCCGGGGAGCCCGGCTACAGTGGCGGCTTCATCGAGCATTACCTGTTGCCGCTGATCTACCCGGCCGGCCTGACGCCGGACATTCAGTTCTGGCTGGGGACGCTGGTACTGCTGGTCAATGCGCTGGTCTATCTCTGGGTGCTCGGGCGGCGGCGCTGAGCGCGTGGCTCAGTCCAGCCACCCCTGCGGTATGTCCCGTTTCGCCATCAGTTGACACTGCTGGCTGTCCGGCTCAAAGACGATCAGCGCCTCGCCGCTTTCCAGCGCCTGGCGGACGCGCTGTACGCGGGTCGCCAGCGGAGTCTCGTCGCCGTTGTCGGTGCCTTCGCGGGTCACGAAATCCTCGATCAGCCGGGTGAGGGTGTCGGTCTCCAGCAGGTGGTGGGGGATGAGCATGAGGATTCTCCAGGATTCGAAGCGGGCGAGTTGTCCGCCCGCCTCAATTGTCCACCAGCGTCCGGACTGACAGGTAGCGCTCCACAGTGGCGTGCAGCAGCTGCTTGTCCACCGGCTTGCCGAGGAAGTCGTTCATCCCCACCTCGAGGCCGTATTCGCGGTGCTCGTCGAGGGTGTGTGCGGTGAGAGCGATGATCGGTACCGCCGGCCATTTGCGCAGGCGCTCCAGCAGGCGGATCTGCAAGGTGGCCTCGAAGCCGTCCATCTCCGGCATCTCGCAGTCCATCAGGATCATCTGGATCGAGCTGGGCGAGCGGTGGTATTCGGCCACCGCCTCGGCGCCGTTGCCCGCCAGGCGCACATTGTAGCCACGTTTCCTCAGCAGCTCCTGGACCACCAACTGGTTCACCGGGTTGTCCTCGGCGATGAGGATGCAGGGCACGTGGTTGTCGCCCGCGGGGTCCTCGATCGGTACCAGTGGATGGGCAGGCTCCATGTGCAGCTCCACGAGCTTCTTGCGCAGCGCCGCGACGCCCACCGGCTGGGGCAGGCCGAGCATGTGCAGGCTGCTGCGACTGGCCGGCAGCTGCCGGCACTGCTCAGGTGGGCAGAGCAACAGCAACCGCTGGCCGGGGGCCAGGTGCGGATAGAGGGCGTCCAGCCAGTACTCGACGCTGCCCGGCCAGGGCGAGATCAGCAGCAGCAGCGGCGGCTCGTCGAAGCCCGCCAACTGCTCGGGCAGTTTTTCCGGAATCCGGCAGCGCTCGGTATGCATGCCCCAGCGGCCGAGCAAGCGGCCGACGGCGTCCAGTGCGAAGCCGTCCAGCGAGGCGAGCAGCGCGGTGCGTCCGACCAGCAACTGGAACAGCTCGTCGCGAGCCTCGCCGCTGCGCTGCAGGGGAATGTCGAAGGTGAAGCGGCTGCCGAGACCCGGGGTGCTCTGCACCTCGATGTGGCCGCCCATCATTTCCACCAGCTCCTTGCTGATCGCCAGGCCCAGGCCGCTGCCGCCGTAGCGGCGAGTGGTGCTGGAGTCACCCTGGCTGAAGGATTCGAAGAGCCGCGCCTGGGCTTCCTGGCGGATGCCGATGCCGCTGTCACTGACGCTGAAATACAGGCGCTCCGAGCCGTCGCTCTTGCGCCGGCGACTGACATCGAGCCGCACCTGGCCCTCGGAGGTGAACTTCAGCGCGTTGCTCAACAGATTGGTCAGTACCTGCTTGAGGCGGGTCGGATCGCCCTGAATATGGCGCGGCACGCCCTCGTCGAGGCTCATCTGCAGGCGCAGGCACTTTTCCATCGCCTGGGCAGTGAACAGGTTGAGGGTGTCGGAAAGCATCTCCTCGAGATCGAACTCGATATGCTCCAGACTGAGCTTGCCGGACTCGATGCGCGCGTAGTCGAGGATATCGTTGATCACCGCCATCAGGGTGCTGCCGGAACTGGCGATGGTGTCCACGTAGAAGCGCTGGCTGTGGTCCAGGCGGGTTTCCCTGAGCAGCTGCAGCATACCCAGCACGCCGTTGAGTGGCGTGCGGATCTCGTGGCTCATCTTGGCCAGGAAGCGGCTCTTGGCCTGGTTCTGCAGGAGCGCTTCCTCGGCAGCCTGGTGCGAGTACAGGCCTTCCTTGCGAAGCTGCTGGAAACGGTCGGCCAGGCCGACGGCGAGGACCAGCAGGTTGACGGCGGTGCCCAGCTTGGCCAGCACCATCCCATGTTCGCCGAGCAGGTCCAGGCCCAGCGCAGCGCTGGCCATGCCGCCCAGCGAAACCAGCAGGAGCGACCAGGCAGCGAGGTGGTAGGCGCCAGCGCGCAGGCTCTTGCGCCACACATGGGCGCCGCAGCCGGGCAGTAGCAGGGCGCCGATCAGGGTGGCGAGATTGGCGAGGGTGCCCCAAGCCGGCAGGCCGATCAGCGGGGCGGCGAGCAGTGCAGCACAGAGGCCGAGCATCCACAGGCGCAGGGCGCGATCGAGCAGGGGAAAGTACCGGGGGATATTCAGGAAGTGCCGGGTGAGCTGGGTTGCGGTCAGCCAGAAGGTGAAGCTCAGCAGATACACGGCTACTTGCTGCAGGTCGGGCGTCCAGTGGAGCAGGTAGCCGTCGAAGCTGAGCGCGAGCAGGATGGCGTTGAGGCTGTAGAGCAAATACCAGCCCTGGCTGGGCTCGCGCAGGAACAGGAAAAGGAACAGCTGGTAGCAGAACAGGGCCAGCAGCACGCCATAGAAGGCGCCGTTCAGGCCTTCCAGCCGCTCCTGGGCGGCCACGCTGGCCCCGCTGGTGCTGAAATACAGCGGCACGGTGATTGCGCTGCTGCTCTTCACCCGGACCAGCAGGGTGCTGTTGCCCGGCGACAGTTCCAGGGGGAACCAGAGGTTGCGCACCGGCACCGGGCGCAGCTGGAGCGGCCGGGAGTCACCGCTCTCCTGATGCTGCAGCTGGCCGTTCGGGGTCAGCAGGCTCAGCCGGACATCGTCGAGCAGCGGGTAGTTGACCTCGAGAAAGCCAACCAGGGGCAGGGTGCGGGCGTTCTGCAGGTCGACCCGGAACCACCAGACCGAGCGGCTCTGGCCCAGGTTGGCCTGGTTACCCTCGATCGGCCGGAAGGCCTCGTCGGGCAACGCCAGCACCCGGGCGACGTCGAGGCTGGCGTCGCGGTCCTCGAGGTAGCTGGTGTGCGGCCCCAGGGACAAGCGGATCTCCTGATCGGCGAGCACGGCTGGCTGGGCGGCCCAGGCCGACGCGCCACTCGACAGCAGCAGCAACAGCGTCCAGACAATACGCACCATATCCATTCCTCTGCTAGTAGAGCCTGCCATCAATTGTTTTCCCGATAGCCTTGCCGCCTGCTATCGGCCCGGGCAAGGCGCCACCTGCAGGAGGGGTCATTTTCTGGTCGAAGACGGCAACGTTGCATGATCTGTCCCGGTTGGGCGTCAAATTCAGGCGCACCCCGAAGGGCCGGGCCTGTTTTGGCACAGGGCCGCGCTGCTCGTCGCTCCTTTGGAATGACCAACCGCTCTCCTCAGGCAATTCACAGGGATGTGGTGAATGCAGCAAGCCCGCAGGGAGCGGGCGCTGCCTTGCCCTGTAGCCAAACAGGCTCTGCCGCAACGCGGAAAACCTTGATGACAAGCCTGACTGGTGCGAATTTTTCTGTTAGGAGTTCCGTCTCAAGAGCAGACTTTGCCCGGATGCGGCGAGCGCTTCAAGCGTCTGGTTTGTGCTTGAGTAGACTATCCACGGTGGGCACGCGGGTTTCGCTTTCCATCTGGGCATCGTGTTCCAGCTGACGGCTGAACCGTTTCAGAGAATTGCTCTGCGGTCTGGCGTCGCTGGCGAACACCGGCGGGCTGAGCAGGTAGGCGCCGATCAGCCGGCTCAGGGCCGCGAGGCCGTCGATATGGGTACGCTCGTAGCCATGGGTGGCATCGCAGCCGAAGGCCAGCAGGGCAGTGCGGATGTCATAGCCGGCGGCCACCGCCGAATGGGCGTCGCTGTGGTAGTAGCGGAACAGGTCGCGGCGCACCGGTATCGCGTGATTTTCCGCCAGGCGCAGCAGATGGCGCGTCAAGTGGTAGTCGTAAGGGCCACCGGAGTCCTGCATGGCAACGGTCACCGCCTGCTCGCTGGACTGCTGGCCAGCGGCGACCGGAGCGATGTCGATGCCGACGAATTCGCTGACGTCCCAGGGTAGTGCAGCGGCAGCGCCGGAGCCGGTCTCCTCGGTGATGGTGAACAGCGGATGGCAGTCGATCGGCGGCTCCTGGCCGCTGTCGAGCACGCTCTTCAGCGCGGCGAGCAAGGCGGCGGCGCCGGCCTTGTCGTCCAGGTGGCGAGCGCTGATGTGGCCGCTCTCGGTGAACTCCGGCAACGGGTCGAAGGCGACGAAGTCGCCGACCGCCACCCCCAGGGCCTGGGTTTCGGCCTGGCTGGTGGTCATGGCGTCGAGGCGCAGCTCGATGTAGTCCCAACTGATCGGCATCTCGTCCACCTGGGTGTTGAAGGTATGTCCGGAGGCCAGCAGCGGCAGCACGCTGCCGCGCAGCACACCCCGGTCGCTGAACAGGCTGACCCGACTGCCCTCGGCGAAGCGGCTCGACCAGCAGCCCACCGGTGCCAGGCCGATTCGGCCGTTGGCGTGGATCTCGCGGACGATGGCGCCGATGGTGTCGAGGTGCACCGCCATCGCCCGGTCCGGGCTGTAGCGTCGCCCCTTGAGAGTTGCGCGGATGGTGCCGCGACGGGTCAGTTCGAAGGGAATGCCGAGCTCCTCCAGTCGCTCGGCGACATAGCGCACGATGGTGTCGGTGAAGCCGGTCGGGCTGGGGATGGCGAGCATTTCCAGCAGCACGCGCTGCAGGTAGTCGAGATCGGGTTCTGGAAGATTGCTGGACATGGGGGGCTCCAAAGGCATGACCTCGTATAGCGAGAATCTATTGCACATGCACAAGTTGTGCCCAAGGACGGATGCCTTGCCATGGCTCACTCAAGGAGCGAACGGGGGGGCTGCATTCCTTTGCTCGTGAAAGGCGTCCCAGGCACTGTTCTTGTCAGGACGGCGGGTGTGGAAACCGGTTCATTTATGAGTGGAGGGCAAAAATCACGAATTAATTCGCTCCTGTTTCACGCCGTCGAAGACAGGGGAGGATGCTTCGGCGGCGTGCATGACAGGGGCGGAAAGGATTCAGGAGGGCGATTTGCTGAGAGGGAACAGCAAGTCGACGAAGCGCTCGGCGGTGGGCTGGGGCTCGTGGTTGGCCAGGCCGGCCCGTTCGTTGGCCTCGATGATCACGTACTCCGGCCGCTCGGCCGCTTCCACCAGCAGGTCGAGGCCGACCATGGGAATGTCCAAGACACGGGCGGCACGCACGGCTGCCTCGACCAGCGCCGGATGCAGCTTGGCCGTCACGTCCTCAAGGCTGCCGCCGGTGTGCAGGTTGGCGGTACGCCGTACCGCCAGGTGCAGGCCCTCGGGCAGCACGCTGTCGTAGTCGTAGCCGGCCTGCCGCAGGGTGCGCAGCGTTTCGTCGTCCAGCGGGATGCGGCTTTCGCCACCGGTGGCAGCTTGGCGGCGCCGGCTCTGGGCCTCGATCAGCGCGCGGATGCTGGTGCGGCTGTCGCCGATCACCTCGGCGGGATGGCGCAGAGCGGCGGCGACCACCTCGAAGCCGATCACCAGGATGCGCAGGTCTTGGCCTGCGTGGAAACTCTCCAGCAGCACCCGACTGTCGAAGCGGCTGGCCGCCTCGATGGCCTTCTCCACCTCCTCGGGCGTCTCCAGGTCGACCGCCACGCCATGCCCCTGCTCGCCGTTCACCGGCTTGACCACCAGGCGCCGGTGCTCGGCAAGGAAGGCCGCGTTCTCTTCGCTGCTGCCGGCCAGGCGCTGGGCCGGCAGGTGCAGCTCGGCGCGGCTCAGCCAGCGGTGGGTCAGCTGCTTGTCCTGGCAGAGAGTCATGCTCACCGCGCTGGTCAGGTCGGACAGCGACTCGCGGCAGCGGATCCGCCGCCCGCCGTGGATCAGGGTGAACAGGCCGGCGGCGGCATCGTCCACCTGCACCTCGATGCCGCGGCGGTTGGCCTCGTCGACGATGATCCGCGCATAGGGGTTGAGTTCGGCCTCCGGACCGGGGCCGAGAAACAGTGGCTGATTGATGCTGTTCTTGCGCTTCACCGCAAAGATCGGCAGCTCGCGGAAGCCCAGCTTGGCGTAGAGATTCTTCGCCTGCCGGTTAGTGTGCAGCACCGACAGGTCGAGATAGGCCAGCCCGCGGGACATGAAGTGTTCGATCAGATGGCGCACCAAGGCCTCGCCGACCCCCGGGCGCGTGCAGGTCGGCTCCACCGCCAGGCACCAGAGGCTGCAGCCGTGCTCGGGGTCGTTGTACGCCTCCACGTGGTTTAGCCCCATGACGCCGCCGATCACCGCCTTGCTGTCGCTATCCTCGGCCAGCCAGTAGACCGGGCCACCTTCCTCGCGCGGGGTCAGCCGCTCGGGCTCCACCTGGAGCATGCCGCGGGTCTGGTAGAGGCGGTTGAGTCCGTCCCAGTCCGCCTCGCTCTGCACCCTGCGGATACTGAAGCCGCGAAAGGTACGCCGCGCCGGACGGTAGTCGCTGAACCACAGGCGCAGGGTGTCTGATGGATCGAGGAACAGCTGCTGCGGCGCCTGGGCCAGCACCTGATGGGGCGCGGCCACATAGAGCGCGATGTCGCGCTCGCCGGGCCGCTCCTGAAGGAGGTCCTGGGCCAGATCGGTGGCGTCGGGGTAGGTATGGCCGATCAGCAGACGGCCCCAGCCGCAGTGCAGCGCCACCGGCGGCTGCCGTTCGCTCTGGCCATCCTCGGCCAGGCGCGCCTGTAGGCGTTGGTAGGAAGGCGTCTGGCCGCGCAGCAGGCGCTGGCCATAGGCAGGAGATTTCTGCATCGATCTGGGTCCTTATAATCCTTGTTCGCTGAGCCAGAGGTTGAGTGCCGCCAACTGCCAGAGCTTGGAGCCGCGCAACGGGGTCAGTTGGCCCTGCGGATCGCTCAGCAGACGGTCGACTTCGGCCGGGTTGAACAGGCCGCGGTCCTGGCTGGGGTCGAGCAGCAGCTCGCGCACCCAGTCCAGGGTCGCGCCCTGCAGATGCTTGAGGCCCGGCACCGGGAAATAGCCCTTGGGCCGGTCGATCACCGCAGCCGGAATGACCTGGCGAGCGGCCTCCTTGAGCACGTACTTGCCGCCGTCCGGCAGCTTGAAGCGCGGCGGGATGCGCGCCGACAGCTCGACCAGGCGGTAGTCCAGAAACGGTGTGCGCGCCTCCAGGCCCCAGGCCATGGTCATGTTGTCGACCCGCTTGACCGGGTCCTCGACCAGCATCACGGTACTGTCCAGGCGCAGCGCCTTGTCCACGGGATCCTTGGCGCCTGGCATGGCGAAATGCTCGCGGACGAACTGGCCGGCATGGTCCTCGCCGCGCCACTTCGGCTGCACGGTGGCCAGGTATTCGTCGTGCTCGCGGTCGAAGAAGGCCGCCCGATAGGCGCTGAAGGGGTCGGCACTGCCCGCAAGCGGCGGATACCAGTGGTAGCCGGCGAACAGCTCGTCGGCACCCTGGCCGCTCTGCACCACCTTGCAGTGCCTGGCGACTTCCCGCGAGAGCAGGTAGAAGGCGATGCAGTCATGGCTGACCATCGGTTCGCTCATGGCGCGGAAGGCCGCCGGCAGCTGTTCGATGATCTCCCGCTCGTCGATGCGCAGCTGGTGATGGCGGGTGGCGTAGTGACGAGCGATCAGGTCGGAATACTGGAACTCGTCGCCGCGTTCGCCACCGGCGTCCTGAAAACCGATGGAGAAGGTCAGCAGGTTCTCCACCCCGGCCTCGCGCAGCAGGCCGACCAGCAGGCTGGAGTCGACCCCGCCGGAGAGCAGCACGCCGACGTCCACCGCCGCGCGCTGGCGGATTTCCACCGCCTCGTGCAGACTGACGAGCAGTGTGTCGCGCCACTCCGGCAGCTCGAAGCCGCGTTCGTCGTCCCGCGGGCCGTAGTCCAGCTGCCACCAGGTGCGCTGTTCGCGCTTGCCCTCGGCGTCGATGCGCAACCAGGTCGCCGGCGGCAGCTTTTCCACCTCGGCGAGCAGGGTGCGCGGCGCCGGCACCACGGCATGGAAATTCAGGTAATGGTTGAGCGCCACCGGGTCCAAGGCTGCGCCGATGTCGCCGCCCGCAAGCAGGGCCGGCAGGCTCGAGGCGAAGCGCAGGCGATGGCCGCTGCGCGAGAGGTACAACGGCTTGACGCCGAGACGGTCACGGGCGAGGAACAGCCGCTGGCGGTCGCGTTCCCAGATGGCGAAGGCGAACATGCCGTTGAGCTTCGGCAGCAGAGCTTCGCCCCAGGCGTGATAGCCCTTGAGCAGCACTTCGGTATCGCCGTTGGAGAAGAAGCGGTAGCCGAGGCTTTCCAGCTCTTCGCGCAGTTCCGGGTAGTTGTAGATAGCACCATTGAAGACAAGGTCGAGGCCGAGTTCGCTGTCGATCATCGGCTGGCCCGAGGCTTCGGCCAGATCCATGATCTTCAGCCGGCGATGGCCCAGGGCGATCGGCCCCCGGGTGTGCACGCCCCAGGCGTCGGGTCCGCGGGGGGCGAGGTGATGGGTGATGCGTTCGACCGCCGCGAGGTCGGCCGGACGCTTGTCAAAACGCAGTTCTCCAGATATGCCGCACATGAATCCTTACCGGTTTTGCCGTTGGGGAGGGTGTCCGCGCGCCCGCTTCAACGCGGGGGTGCTGTCGGCGGATCCAGATCTCATAAAACGGATCTGGATCCGCCGGCCAAGCGCACACTTTTACACCAAAGCAAGAAAATGCTTTGATGTCAAAGATTGATTACCTATATTTATACTGTCATGAACGATAAAGAAGTTTTATATCGAAGTGATATTTCAGCTTTCGAGTTGCCGCTGTTCCAGGCTATGCGGCGTCTGCAGCAGGCCGGGGAGGTGCATGCCAAACGGGTAGTGCGCTATGGCGGGCTGACTCCGATGCAGCTGCTGATCCTCCAGGTGCTGGCCGATGAGACTCAGTTGACGGCGAGTGCTCTGAGCCGGCGGGTCAGCCTCACCGCGGCGACCCTGTCCGGCTTGCTTGACCGGCTGGAGGAGCGCGGCCTGCTGCAGCGCCAGCGCGACGAGCAGGACCGCCGCCGGCAATGGCTGCTGCTCGCCGAGGCCGGCCGTGCCCTGCTGCAGGAGGCGCCGCCCCTGCTACCGCCGGAGTTCCGCGTGCGCTTTGCCGCGCTGCCGGAGTGGGAGCGGCACGCCCTGACCGCGGCGTTGCTGCGGGCGGCGGAGTTGTGTGGGGGGGAGTAAGAGGGGGCGGTTGCACCGCGGGCTGTGGGAGCGGCCTGGTGTGGCAGTCCCGCCTCACTTCCCCCGAATCAACTTCCGCAACCCGAACCGGTTGGGATGACAGGCCTCCGCCACCGCCCTCGGCACCGGCAGCGGTTCGTCGTCCAGCCAGGCGGCCAGCAGTTCCCCGGCCAGCGGCGCGCTGAGCAGGCCGCGCGAGCCGTGGCCGCTGCTCACGTACAGGCCCTCCAGCCAGGGACAGGGACGCTGCGGCGCCTGCCGGGCGTCCTTGCCGAGCACCCCGTAGGCTTCGGCGAAGGCCTCGCCGTCGGCCAGGGGACCGACGATCGGCAGGTAGTCCGGGCTGGTGCAGCGGAAGCCCGCCCGCCCTTCGAGAGCCATCGGATCGAGCCGGTCGAGCTGCAGCCGCTCGGCCAGGTCGGTGGAGATCTCCCGCAGCAGTTGCAGGTTCTCGGCATGCTCCTCGGCGTTGAGCGCCAGTTCCGTGCTGTCGAAGCGGAAGCTGGCGCCCAGGGTGTGCTCGCCGTCGCGCGGCGGGGCAACGTAGCCTTCGGCGCAGAGCACGGTCTGCAGGGCGCCGCTGGCGGCGGTGGCCGGCAGGCGGCTGATCTGCCCGCGGATGCGCTTGAGCGGCAGTCCGGCGGCCTGGGGAAAGCGGGCGATTTCCGCCGCGCCGGCCAGCACCGCGACTGGCGCCCGGGCGAGCAACTGGTCGCCGGCCCGGGCGCTCCACTGGCCATTCTCGCGGCATAGGTCGAGGACTTCCCGGTGTGTCAGCAGGCGGATGTTCGGCTGTGCGGCCAGGCGGCGACAGAGCGCCGGCGGATGCACCCAGCCGGCTTCGGGGTAGAACAGTCCGCCGCTGGCCAGGGCGATCCCGGCCTGGGCCTCGGCCTCCTCGTGGCTCAGGCTGTGCAGCAGGTCGGCGGGAAAGGCCGCGGCCAGCTCGGCCTGGCGCGCTGCCTCCTTGGCGTCGAAGGCCAGCTGCAGCACGCCGCAGGGAGCCCAGTCGCGGCCCGGCTCGAGGCTCTGCAGCAGCCGGCGGGTGAAGCCGAAGCCGGTGAGGATCAGCCGCGAGAGCGCTGTGCCGTGGGCCGACAGCTTGAGATAGAGCACCCCCTGGGGGTTGCCGGAGGTTTCCTCGGCGACCCCGTCGCGGCGCTCCAGCAGGGTCACCTGCCAGCCGCGCCGGGCCAGGCTCGCCGCCGCGGCGCAGCCGGCCAGGCCGGCGCCGATCACCAGTGCTTCGCGGGCGCCGGTGGGGCGCGGCGGGCGGGCGAACCAGGGCTTGGCGGCGTTTTGCGGCGTTCCTTCGAAACGCCCGGCGAGCATCTCGCGCTTCTGCCCGAAGCCCTTGACCCGCTGCATGGTGAAGCCTGCCGCGTTCAGCCCGCGGCGCACGAAGCCTGCGCTGGTAAAGGTGGCAAGGGTGGCGCCAAGGGCGGACAGCCGGGCCAACTCGGCGAATAGCTCGGGCGTCCACATCTCGGGGTTCTTCACCGGGGCGAAGCCATCGAGGAACCAGGCGTCGATGCGCGCATCCAGCTCGGGCAGACGCTCCAGCACATCGCCGACCAGCAGGGTCAGCACCACCCGGCCGCCGGCGAAGACCAGCCGCTGGAAGCCCGGATGCACGGCGACGTACTGCGCTAGCAGCGCGTCGGCATACTCGGCCAGCTCCGGCCAGAGGGCCAGGGCCTGGCGCAGGTCGGTGTGGGTCAGGGGGTACTTCTCTACGCTGACGAAGTGCAGGCGGGCGTCGGTTGGTGCCGTGCGCTCGAACAGCTGCCAGGCGCAGAGGAAGTTCAGCCCGGTGCCGAAGCCGGTCTCGCCGATGGTCAGCCGTCCGCCGGCCGGCAGGGCGGCGCAGCGCCGCGGCAGCTCGTTGTGGCCGAGAAACACATAGCGGGTTTCCTCCAGCCCCGAGGCGCGGGAGAAATACACGTCGCCGAAACCGCGCGACAGTGGCTGGCCTTGCTCGTCCCAGTCGAGCTGGGCGTGCTGGAAATCGGACATGGGCGCTCTCTTGGAAAATCAGCGGCGCATTCTAACCGAACCCCCGGCTGGGGCCGGACAGTGCGCCGTCCATCCGTTACGCTGAGGGGACCCTTGTGCCAGGAGTTGTTCATGTTCGAGTCTGCGGAAATCGGCCATATGATCGATAAGGCCACGTTCGATGCCGAAGTGCCGGCATTGCGCGAGGCGTTGCTGGAGGCCCAGTTCGAATTGAAGCAGCAGGCGCGCTTTCCGGTGATTGTGCTGATCTGCGGTATCGAGGGCGCGGGCAAGGGCGAGACGGTCAAACTGCTCAACGAATGGATGGATCCGCGGCATATCGAGGTCAGCACCTTCGATCAGCAGACCGACGAGGAGCTGGCCCGCCCGCCGGCCTGGCGCTACTGGCGGCAACTGCCGCCGAAGGGGAAGATCGGCATCTTTTTCGGCAACTGGTACAGCCAGATGCTGCAGGCACGGGTGCACAAGATGATCGACGACGCCCGCCTCGACCAGGCCATCGATAGTGCCGAGCGCCTGGAGCGCATGCTCAGCGACGAGGGCGCACTGATCTTCAAGTTCTGGTTCCACCTCTCCAGGAAGCGCATGCGGGAGCGCCTGGAGACCCTCAAGGACGATCCCCTGCACAGCTGGCGGCTCAGCCCGCTGGACTGGCAGCAGTCGAAGACCTATGACAAGTTCGTGCGTCATGGCGAGCGGGTGCTGCGCCGCAGCAGTCGCGACTTCGCCCCCTGGTACGTGATCGAGGGGGCAGACGAGCGCTATCGCAGCCTGAGCGTCGGGCGCATCCTCCTCGAAGGTCTACAGGCGGCCCTCAAGCATCGCGGCCGGGTGACCCACCGCCCGCATGCGGCGCCGTTGGTCTCCAGCGTGGACAACCGTGCCTTGCTGGATGCCCTGGACATGACCCAGGTGCTGGCCAAGGACGATTATCAGGAGCAACTGATCACCGAGCAGGCACGGCTGTCCGGAGTGATACGCGACAAGCGCATGCGTCGGCATGCTCTGCTGGCGGTGTTCGAGGGCAACGACGCGGCGGGCAAGGGCGGGGCGATCCGGCGCGTCACCGGGGCGCTGGACCCGCGCCAGTACCGCATCGTGCCGGTCGGCTCGCCGACCGACGAGGAGCGCGCGCAACCCTACCTGTGGCGCTTCTGGCGGCATATCCCGGCGCGCGGAAAGTTCACCATCTTCGACCGCTCCTGGTACGGACGGGTACTGGTGGAGCGGGTCGAGGGCTTCTGCAGCGAAGCCGACTGGCTGCGCGCCTACGGCGAGATCAATGATTTCGAGGAGGAGCTGACCAGCGCCGGGGTGGTGGTGGTCAAGTTCTGGCTGGCCATCGACCAGCAGACCCAGCTCGAGCGCTTCAAGGAGCGCGAGGCGACGCCCTTCAAACGTTTCAAGATCACCCCGGACGACTGGCGCAACCGCGACAAGTGGGACGCCTACTGCGATGCGGTGGGCGACATGGTCGACCGCACCAGCACCGAGATCGCCGCCTGGACCCTGGTCGAGGCCAACGACAAGTACTTTGCCCGGGTGAAGATCCTGCGCACCCTCAACGAGGCTCTGGAGAAGGCATTTCACAGCTGAGGCGCGTCTTCCTTCCAACCGTTCGTCGGCTACCCGGGCCTTCGGCTGTGTGCCGACGAGCGGGCATCCCGCCCCCCTGCGGCTGGAGCCTCCAGGCAGGGTCTGCCGAGGCAATGAGCTGTCATTCCGGTAACTATGCTTACGCGGGTTGACTGACACTGGGCATGGCAAGGCGATATCGCTTCGCTGGTAGCCCTGCCCACACGAGGTCGACGGACTGCCAGTCCGTGCCCCGGATGCTTTCCGGGAGGGGCAGGTGGGTTGTTGCATCGCCCTGTCCAAGACCGCTCAGTCTGCACGGCTGGTACACCCTCAATAGAGTCGGATGGACGCGAGAGAGGTGGCTACCATGCCAACCCGCCAGGTTCTGTTCGGGCTAGCCCTGCTCGGTGCCGCTGGCACCGGCTGGACTGATGACTCCATGTTCAATGTTGCCGCCGGGCGCAGCGGGCCGACAGGCACCGGTTCCGGCGCGCAGGCCGGCGATGCCGTTCCGCCACTGGGCAATCCGGCCGCGCTCGCCGTGCTGTCCGCGCGCCCTGCCGGTCATGGCGCCTGGCCGGCGCCGGTCGGTTTCGGCCTTGACTTCGGGCACTCAGCCAACAAGGCCGCCGGTGGTGACGCGGGGGCGCCCATGCCGGGCGGCTTGCTGGTCGGGCAGGGGCTGGGCGAGCGGGCCAGCGTCGGCTTCGGCTTGTACGAAGGCTTCGCTCCGCCCATGGCGGGGGGCACCGATCTGACCAGGAGCTACCTGAGCCCGGAACCTGCACTGACCGGCCTGTCCGCACAGCCGACCTTCGCCTACCAGATCAGCGATTCCCTTTCCATCGGAGTCGGCCCGCGCTTCGTCCACGGCGCCGTGGTCGGCGGCGCGGCTCCCGGCAGCGATCCGGCCGATGCGCCGCCGGCCTATCGCGACAGCGACACGAGCGCCGGCCTCAATCTGGGCCTGCTGTACCAACTGGGCGAGAGCACCTGGCTGGGGCTGGCCTATGCCAGCCGCTACGAACTGGATCTCGACGAGCGTTCCGGCGTCGCCAATCCCCTGGTGAACCTCGCCCAAGGGCGCCCGGAAACCAACCGGCTCGTCGCCGACCTGCGGGCGCCGAGCACCGTCACCGCGAGCATTTCCCATCGGCTCGACAGCGGCTGGATGCTTTCGGCCAGTGTGGGGTGGCTGGGCTGGAGCGGGCTCGAAAGGGCTGCCGGCGAGGCGCAAGCGATCGGTGCCGTGACCGCGGGCGGCGCCGAGCGCCAGTACCGGGACACCTGGCGTCTCGCCCTGGGTGCGGAGCAGCAGCTCAGCGAGCGGTTGCGCTGGAACATGGGGGTGAGCTACGACTCCTCGCCGCTGGCCGGCAACGAGCGGAACCTGGATGACCCGATGCCGGAGAACCTGCGTCTGGCCGCGGGGTTGAGCTATCAGATGGACGAAGGGGTGGAGCTGCAGCTCGGCTACAGCCTGATCTGGCTAGGCGAGTCGCAGGCCTGGCAGAACAACCGGACGCGCACCGACAGTGTCCTGTCCGTCGAGCCGCCCAGCAGCACCCTGCACGTCATCGGCGGCGGGGTGGTCTGGCGTTTCTGAGAACCGACCGGGACAGGCAGCCTCCGGGCTGCACCGTCCTGCGCCCGACAGCTGGGCGGGTCGGGAAAGCCGATTCGCTGGAAGCAGCACTTAGCGGGGCTGTTGTGCCCGGCACTGGCGGATATAGTCCTCGACGCCCTTCAGGGCTTCCTCGCGACTGGCATAGGGGCCCATCAGTTGACCCTCGCGGGTGTCGAAAAAGAATTCGTGATTGACGGCGCAGATGCGCTCGCTGCGAAAGCGGGTGACGGGAGCCGTGTCGGTCGAGCGCTGTGTAGACATGGCGATACTCCTTGCAAGGGGTGTTGCAGACAGGGGAGAGCGGATCGGGGCAGGTCGCCCCGCGGAATTGGGCACGATGCTATCAGAGTTGCCGGCTGGACGTCCTGTCTGACAAAAGGCGAGGTTTGACCGCGTGGTCCGGGACGCTCGATGCCCCCGACTGCGTGGTTGAAAGCGCCTTCCTGCGCTCCTGCGCGCCCCTTCAGCTGTGCCGGCTGGCCTCCAGCATGTCCTGCGGACGCACCCAGGCATCGAAGTCCTCGGCGCTGACGTGGCCCAGCGCCAGGGCGGCCTCGCGCAGGGTAGTGCCCTCTTCATAAGCCTTCTTGGCGATTTCTGCGGCCCTGTCGTAGCCGATGTGCGGGTTCAGCGCGGTCACCAGCATCAGGCTGCGCTCGAGGTGCTCGGTCATCCGCTGCGGGTCCGGCTCCAGCCCCTCGACGCAGTGCAGGCGGAAGTTGTGGCAGCCGTCGGCGAGCAGGCGCACCGACTGCAGCAGGTTGTAGATGATCACCGGCTTGTAGACGTTGAGCTGCAGGTGCCCCTGGCTGGCGGCGAAGGCGATGGTGCTGTCGTTGCCCAGCACCTGGCAGGCGAGCATGGACAATGCCTCGCACTGGGTCGGGTTGACCTTGCCGGGCATGATCGAGCTGCCTGGCTCGTTGGCCGGTAGGCGCACTTCGGCGATTCCGGCGCGTGGGCCGGAGCCGAGCAGGCGCAGGTCGTTGGCGATCTTCGTCAGCGCCACCGCCAGGGTCTTCAGCGCACCGGAGAGGTGTACCAGCGGCTCGTGGCCGGCGAGGGCGGCGAACTTGTTCGGCGCCGAGACGAAGGGCAGCCCGGAAAGTGCCGCGAGCTCGGCGGCGATGGCTTCAGCGAAGCCCGGCGGCGTGTTCAGCCCGGTGCCCACCGCGGTGCCGCCCTGGGCCAGCTCGCAGACCGCCGGCAGCGCCGCGCGGATGGCCCGCTCGGCGCAGTCCAGCTGGGCGACGAAGGCCGACAGCTCCTGGCCGAAGGTGATTGGCGTAGCGTCCATCAGGTGGGTGCGACCGGTTTTCACCAAGTGGGTATGCCGCGCCGCCTGCGCGGCGAGGGCGCCGCCCAGTTCGGCGATCGCCGGCAGCAGCTCGTGCTGCACGATGCGCACTGTGGCGATATGCATGGCGGTGGGGAAGCAATCGTTGGAGCTCTGTGCGTGGTTGACGTGATCGTTGGGGTGTACCGGGCTCTTGCCGCCGCGCTGGCCGCCGGCCAGTTCGTTGGCGCGCCCGGCGATCACCTCGTTGACGTTCATGTTGCTCTGCGTGCCGCTGCCGGTCTGCCAGACCATCAGCGGAAACTGCTCGTCGTGCTTGCCGGCGAGGACCTCGTCGGCAGCCTGTTCGATCAGCCGGGCGATGTCCGGCGGCAGCTCGCCGATGCTGTCGTTGACCCGCGCGGCGGCTTTCTTGATCAGTGCCAGGGCATGCAGCACGGCCAGCGGCATGCGCTCCTGGCCGATGGCGAAATTGATCAGCGAGCGTTGTGTCTGGGCGCCCCAGTAGGCCTCGTCGGGAACCTCGATCGGCCCCAGGCTGTCGGTTTCAGTGCGGCTCATACGGCAAGTCTCCACGGAAGTGGGAAGTACCGAAGTGTAGACGCAGCCTCCGTCGGCCTCCCTTGAGCCCCCACCGGCTTGGGCGCAGAATGGCCTGGCCGGGAAGGTCCCGCCGGGGGCTTTTTCCCTTTTGCCTTGCTTAGAAGGATGTCCGAATGTCCCGTTTTAGAGTGTTCTGTGCCGCCACCCTGCTGCTCTGCGCCAGCGGTCAGGCATTGGCCGATACCACCAGCCATGCCGCCGCCGCGGAGAAATTCCTCCAGGTGGTACGGGCAGACAAGCTGACCGTGCCGGTCTACGCCCAGGTGCAGCAGATGTTCGCCCAGCGCTTCGCCGAGGCCAAGGCGCCGCAGAGCAAGCAGCCGTTGCTGGAGCGCTACCAGGCCAGGGCCAATACCGCGCTGGACCGGGCGGTCGGCTGGGACAGGCTCAAGCCCGACATGGTCAGGCTCTACACCGGCACCTTCAGCGAAACCGAGATGAAGGAGCTGGTCAGGTTCTACCAGTCGTCGCTGGGGCAGAAGGTCCTGCAGAGCATGCCGGCGCTCACCGCGCAATCGGCGCAGATGACCCAGGCGGCGCTGGAGAAGGCGGTGCCGGAAGTGAACCGACTGCTTGAAGAAATGCAGAAAGAGCTGGGAGAGGCCAAGAAATGACCCTCAAGAGCGAACGCATCAAGACCGCCCTGGCGGCCCTCGAACCCCAGTACCTGGAGATGCTCGACGAAAGCCACATGCACAGCCGCGGTCTGGAGACCCACTACAAGGCGGTGATCGTCAGCCCGCAGTTCGCCGGCCTGGGCGTGGTGAAGCGCCACCAGAAGGTCTACGCCACCCTCGGCGAGCTGATGGGGCAGCTCCATGCCCTGGCCCTGCACACCTACACCCCCGAGGAATGGACGGAGCGCGGCGTCGCGCCGGATTCGCCGCTCTGCGCCGGTGGCAGCAAGCACGACCACTGAGGACGTGGGAGGCGGCAGTTCGCCACAGTCCGCCCGCCCGGTCCCCCTGCGGTAAACTTCTCCCCGCGCCGGCATCCGCCGGCGCAGCCATTTTCAGGGCATCGACAGCTTTTTTGTTTTTTGCCGGCCACAGGCCACACTCTGGCCCGGCTGACTACGATCAAACCATTCTCCCACAAGCGCTACGGAGTTCGTATGAGTGAGCGCCTGCTCTATGTAATGGATCCGATGTGCTCCTGGTGCTGGGGCTTCGCCCCGGTGGTCGAGGAGCTGGCCAGTCAGGCGGCGCAGGCAGGCGTACGGCTGGACTGGGTGGTCGGCGGCCTGCGCCAGGAGCGCTCGCCGCTCGGCGAGCCGGTCCGCGCGCGCATCCTCGCCCACTGGCAGGCGGTTCACGCCAGCACCGGCCAGCCCTTCAACTTCACCGAGGGATTGCCCGAGGGCCTGGTCTACGACACCGAGCCGGCCTGCCGGGCGCTGGTGGTGGCGCGCCACCTCGCGCCGCGGCGGGTAGCGCGCCTCGCGCGGCTGATCCAGCAGGCCTTCTATCTGGAAGGCCGCGATGTCACCCATGCGCGTGTCCTGCTGGAGCTGGCCGAAGCCGCCGGATTCACCCGGTGCTGCTTCGCCGAGGCCTTCGACAGCGCCGAGCAGCAGGCCGCCACCTGCGCCGATTTCGCCTGGGTCGAGCGGCTCGGCATCGCCGGCTTTCCGACCCTGCTGGCCGAGCGCAACGGTATGCTCGCCCTGCTGACCAACGGCCATCAGTCGATCGAGCGCCTGGCGCCCCTGCTGGAGCGCTGGCTGGAGCGTGTCGCCCATGCCTGAACCGCCCGACCGCCTGAGCTGGGCGGAGATCCGCCGGCTCGCCCTGCATCACCGCAAGGCCCTGCTGCTGGCCAATGCCGTCGCCGTGCTGGCGGCCCTGGCCAGCGTGCCGATCCCACTCTTGCTGCCGTTGCTGGTCGACGAGGTGCTGCTCAAGCAAGGCGACGCGGCGTTGCGGATGATGGACCGCCTGCTGCCCGGCGCCTGGCAGAACGCAGTCGGCTACATCGGCCTGATGCTGCTGGCCACCCTGCTGCTGCGCGGCGCGGCGCTGCTGTTCAACGTGGTGCAGGCGCGGCTGTTCGCCGGACTGTCGAAGGACGTCGTCTACCGTCTGCGCATGCGCCTGATCGAGCGGCTCAAGCGTATATCCCTCGGCGAATACGAAAGCCTCGGCAGTGGCACCGTGACCGCGCACCTGGTCACCGACCTGGACACCCTGGACACTTTCGTCGGTGATACCCTGAGCCGCTTCCTGGTCGCTGTCCTGACCCTGGCCGGCACCTCGGTGATCCTGATCTGGATGCATTGGCAGCTGGCTCTGTTGATCCTGCTGTTCAATCCCCTGGTGGTCTACGCCACGGTGCTGCTCGGCAAGCGCGTCAAGCACCTGAAGAAGCTGGAGAACGACAGCACCGCGCGCTTCACCCAGGCGCTCGGCGAAACCCTCGAGGCGATCCAGGAGGTCCGCGCCGGCAACCGTCAGGGCTTCTTCCTCGGCCGCCTCGGCCTGCGTGCCCGGGAAGTGCGCGACCGCGCCGTCGCTTCGCAGTGGAGGACCGATGCCTCGAGCCGTGCCAGCGGCCTGCTGTTCCAGTTCGGCATAGACGTGTTCCGCGCTGCGGCGATGTTCACCGTGCTGTTCTCCGACCTGTCGATCGGCCAGATGCTCGCGGTGTTCAGCTACCTGTGGTTCATGATCGCCCCAGTGGAGCAATTGCTCGGCCTGCAATACGCCTTCTACGCTGCCGGCGGCGCGCTGACTCGCCTCAACCAGCTGCTCGCCCGCGCCGACGAGCCGCAGTACCCCGGCGGTGTCGACCCCTTCCGGGGGCGCACTACGGTAGGCATCGAGGTGCGTGATCTGCGCTTCGCCTACCGCGACGAGCTGGTGTTGGACGGCCTCGACCTATCCATCGCCCCTGGGGAGAAGGTCGCCATCGTCGGCGCCTCGGGGGGCGGCAAGAGCACCCTGGTGCAGCTGCTGCTCGGCCTCTACAGCCCGCAGTCGGGGAGCATTCGCTTCGGTGGCTCGACCCTTCAGGAAATCGGCCTGGAGCGGGTGCGCGAGCAGGTCGCGGTGGTCCTGCAGCAGCCGGCGCTGTTCAACGACACAGTGCGCGCCAACCTCACCCTGGGCCGCGAGCGTAGCGACGAGGCCTGCTGGCAGGCGCTGGAGATCGCCCAGTTGGCGGCGACCATCCGCGCCCTGCCGGAAGGGTTGGACAGCGTGGTCGGGCGTTCCGGCGTGCGCCTCTCCGGCGGCCAGCGGCAGCGCCTGGCGATCGCCCGCATGATCCTCGCCGAGCCCAAGGTGGTGATCCTCGATGAAGCCACCTCGGCCCTCGATGCGGCTACCGAATATGCCCTGCACGAGGCACTGGCGCGCTTCCTCCAAGGCCGTACCACTCTGATCATCGCCCACCGCCTGTCCGCGGTGAAGCAGGCCGATCGGGTGCTGGTGTTCGACGACGGGCGCATCGCCGAGGAGGGCGACCATCACCAGCTGATCGCCGAGGGCGGGCTGTACGCCAAGCTCTACGGGCACCTGCAGCAGCACTGAGCTGCCGATATGGGAAAAGTCGCGGGGCAAAGGCATTCTTCTACCAGTTGCAGGGCTGCGGCGGGCGGATGAACCACTCCCCCGGCCCGCCCTCGTGGAGCGTCACTGGGCTCCACCACTGGGCGACGTGGCCGATGTCCTCCCGGTCGCCGCTGGCGAGAGCGCGGCTGAGGAACCAGCCACCGGGCACCGCGCGTCCGCCGAAGACATGCCCGCTGGGCGTGGCCGTGATGATTGCGCAGGTCGGCGCGGGGAGATCCGGGTCTTCCACCAGCACCGTGCGGATCGATTCGCTGCGCTTGCCGCGCCGGTTGGTCGCGCCGTAGGTGCAACTGTAGCGGCCGGTGCGGCGGGTATCGACCCTGCAGTCGGCGCCGACTGCCAGCTCGCCGTCCCTGGCATCGGTGGCGCGAGCGCCGGGATCGACGAAGCGCTCGCCGAGCGCCAGGCGCAGTGGGTTGGGCCCTTCTATGGTCAGCTGCGGGCGGTCGGCCGGCGTCCCGCCGTCGCGAGGGTGGCGGGCGAAGAATTTCCAGAGGATGTCCGGATGGCTGGGACCACGGCGCAGCGCATAGTTGCCGTCGCGGCCATGTTCGCCGCCGATCCAGTAGTGGCCACGGTCGGTATCGTCCGCGGCCGGGGTTTCCAGCGGTCCCAGGTAGAACAGCGTCTCCACCAGCGAGCGGCTGGCGCTGTTGCCGTCGGCGCTGAAGACCTCGTGGCGGCAGTCGTAGTCGTCATCGCCGAATACCGGGATGCAGTGCCCCTGCGCCGCCAAGGTGGTGGCCGGGGTGTCGAATGGCGCCTTGCCGAACACCCGCAGATGGGCGTCGCGCAGGCGGCGCCCGGCGCTCTGCACCACGGTGCAGTCGTGGTCGTTCTGCACGACCAGCAGCGGGATCGGGTAGGGCTCGTCGAGCTCGGCACGTATGTCGGCGACCACCCGATCGACGCTGTGCAGGCTGGCACTGCTCAGCGGGCAGCTGGCGGAGGATACCGCCCGCGCCTCCTCGCCGTAGGGCAAGCCGGCCACACTGGCCGCCGCGGCCCAGTATTCGTTGTGGGTGGTCGCTGCCACCACGCTCATCGCCGCGCCCGAGGACAGCCCGGCGATATAGCGGCGCGCCGGGTCGATCCCATGGCGGGCCTCTACCGCCTGGGCGATGCGCAGCAGATCCTCCGCCTCGCCGCGGCCCTCATGGCGCTGCCCGTCGATCCAGAAGCCCCAGCAGTTGGGGTTGCGCGGCTCGCTGTAGCTGGTGACGAAGGGGGCGACCAGGATGAAGCCATAGCGGTCGGCTGCCGCAGTCAGGCCCCAGTCGCGGAGCACGTCGTCGTGATCCATCCGGCAGCCATGCAGCGCCATCACCAGGGGCGCTGGCTGGGGCAGCACGTCCGGCAGGTAGACCTTGTACTGGCGCTCGCGCGAACCGGGGTAGTCCGCGGCGGGCAGGCTGTGGGACTCGGTAGTGCCGGCCCAGGCGGCAAGGCTGGGCAACATGAGCAGGGGGATGGCAGACAGGCGGAAGATCCATTTCCAGGGCATTGCGGCGTTTCCTCCTCGGGCTTGGCGGTCATTCGCTCGCTGCAGGGTAAATGTCTCCTGCGGCGCTGGCCAGTACAGGCTGAAGGGAGCGGAGTCGATTGCGGTATGCCGAATTCTGTCCGGCGGGCGGCCCGAGGCGGGTTTCTGGCCGATAATTCATCCATTGTTTGTGTGAGTTGGTGACAGCCATGAACCTCTTCCGGCCCCTTTGCGGGTACGTCCTCGGCATTGCCCTGCTCGCCAGCGGAGCGAGTCTCGCCGGGCCGGCGGCAGTGCCTTTCCAGGCGCGTGTGGACGCCGACGGCGTGCAGCGGGTGACCCTGGTGGGCGGCAGCCATTTCTTTCGCCCCGAGCATATCGTCGCCCGGGCCGGCCCGCCGCTGGAGTTCACCTTGAGCATGGAGCCCGGCATCGTTCCGCACCGTTTCGTACTGGAGGCGCCGGACGGCCAGGTGCTGGCCGACGTCGATCTCGGCGAAACGCCGCAACGGCTGCGCCTGAGCCTGACGGCCGGCGACTACGTCTTTTACTGTCCGAACCGGCTGTTGCTCTTCAGAAGTCATCGCGAGAAGGGCATGGCCGGTCTGCTTGAAGTCAGGGAGTAGCGCATGCTATGGGCAATGTTCGTGTTCGCCCTGCTCGGTGAAACCATGAACGACCCGCTGGCCGAGGCAGAAAGCCGTTTCCAGGCACTGACCACCTATCGGGTCACGGTGCGCTCGACTGCCGGCGACGGCGAGCGGCATGTGCTGCGCTACTTCTATCGCAAGCCTGGCTGGGTGAGGATGGAGTTCATCCAGCCGTACGAGGGGTTGGTGCTGATCTACAATCCCGGCACACACCGGGTGAGGGGCTGGCCGTTCGGCCTGAACCGTCTGCCGAGGTTCAATGTCGCCCCGGACAATCCGCTGATCCGCGGCCCACGTGGTCATCGGGTCGACCGCTCGGATGTCGGCACGCTGCTGGCCCAGCTCCGGGCCTTGAGCACGCGCGGCAGCCTGACGGTACTCGGCAATGCGCAAATCGGCGCACGGCCAGTCGCCGGCTTCGAGATCCGCGACGGGGCCGGGGGGAACCCGTCCGGCGCGCAGTACTACCGGGTATGGCTGGCGCAGGACAGCCTGTTCCCGCTGCGGGTCGAACGTTTCGGGACCGGTGGGCGCTTGCTCGAGAGCGTCGACATGGCGGACGTGGAAATCGACGCGCCCTTTCCCGAGCGGTTTTTTACCCCCTGAGCCGAGGGAAATCCATGGGCGCGGCCAACCGCTACCACCTGACCACCCTCTGGCAGCTCGAGGCACCGCTGGCCGCGGTATGGGAGGCGATCGTCCAGGCCGAAGCCTGGCCCGGCTGGTGGCGGGGTGTCGAACAGGTCGTCACCCTGGAGAGGGGGCCCGATTCCGGCGGTCTTGGGACCCGCCAGCGCTTCACCTGGAAGGGCGCCTTGCCCTATCGGCTGTCCTTCGTCTCCTGTGTGACCCGCTTCGAACCGTTGTGCCTGCTCGAAGGGCGGGTCGAGGGCGAGCTCGAAGGTGTCGGCCGCTGGCGTTTCGGCCGCGACGCCGGGCAGACGTGGGTGCGCTTCGACTGGCGGGTGCGCACTACCCCCGCCTGGATGAACCGGCTCGCCCCGCTGGCGCGGCCGCTGTTCCGCTGGAATCACCGGGTACTGATGCACACCGGCGGTATCGGCCTGGCCCGGCAGCTCGGGACACGCCTGGCCTTCCAGGCGACCTGGTCGTCCTGAACGACCGGCCACGACTGCGGGGGGCGACGGCGTTCGACACGCTTTCCCCGCCGGGGAGTCGGCTGGGATGAGGGGACAGGTCCGTGCACTCTTGCCTGGGCCAGACTAACCAGGCAGGTCGGACATGCGGGAAAAACCTAATGCCGATCCTCCCTCTTGCTCTGTTGCTCCTCATAGGCTTGGTAGTCGGCGGTTTCCTCGGCGTTGGGCGCCTCGAACGGGCTGATCACCAGTTCGCTGGCGTTCACCCGGATGACGCCATGCACCGCGCGGGCCAGCTGCAAGGCCTCGTTGCGTTGCCGGTGGCTGTTGGCCGTGCCGCTCAGGAACACCTCGCCGCCGTGGGTCTTGACGTGGATGTCCTGGCCGCGGGTGCCTCTGGCCAAGGCCAGGGAGGACTTCACATTGGCGGTGATCCAGGTGTCGTGAATGGTGGTGCGGAGGCGGTGGGGAGTGTGGCTGGACGATTGGGTTTTCATGGTGGCGAACCTCTCGAGCAGAACAGGCGTGGGCTCGGTTACTCATCTCGGGCCTTTCATCGATTGTTTGCAGCCGGGAAACCATCGGTGACAACCTTCAATTATAGTTGCGCCCCTGCCGGCAACTGCCCGAGGGCGACCGGGCGTCGCTTGGCCGCCACCAGCTGTCAGAAAAGCCTGACGGGACGGCCTGCGCTCCACGGTGCGCGGCCACTTTTGGCGGCGCTGCAAGGACAGTCTGCCAGCCGTGCGGCGTTGCGTCCGGCGCCGGACAGCGGCTGCCACTTGCCTCGTGGAGGGTCTTCGCCTGTGCTGAAGGTATCAGTGCAAGTTTTGATCATGAGGAGGCAAAATGAACGCCAAACCGGAAAGCACCCCGCACAACCCTATCGGCACCGACGGCTTCGAGTTCGTCGAGTTCACTGCGCCGAACGCCGAGGGTATCGCCCAGCTGCGCGGGCTGTTCAACGCCATGGGCTTCACCGAAACCGCCCGCCACCGCTCCAAGGAAGTCTTCCTGTTCCAGCAGAACGGTATCAACTTCGTCCTCAATGGCAGCCCCGGAGGGCCGGTGCATGCCTTCGCCGAGCGGCACGGGCCGAGTGCCTGCGCCATGGCCTTCCGAGTCAGGAATGCCGCCCAGGCCGCTGCCTACGTGCAGAGCCAGGGGGCGACGCTGCTGGGCAGCCATGCCAATTTCGGCGAACTGAATATCCCCAGCGTCGAGGGCATCGGCGGCTCGCTGCTCTACCTGGTGGATCGCTACGGCGAGCGCAGCATCTATGACGTCGATTTCGACTTCATCGAGGGCCGCACGGCCCACGACAACGCCGTCGGTTTGACTGTCATCGACCATTTGACCCACAACGTCGAGCGTGGGCAGATGGACATCTGGGCCGGCTTCTACGAGCGCATCGCCGGCTTTCGCGAGACCCGTTACTTCGACATCGAAGGCAAGCAGACTGGCCTGCTGTCCCGCGCCATGACTGCGCCCTGCGGGAAAATCCGCATCCCCATCAACGAGTCGGCCGACGACCACTCGCAGATCGCCGAATTCATCCGCGACTACCATGGCGAGGGCATCCAGCACATCGCCCTGGCCACCGACGATATCTACGCCACGGTGCGCGCGTTGCGCGCCAAGGGCGTAGAGTTCATGCACACCCCGGATACCTACTACGAGAAGGTCGATGCTCGCGTGCCCGGCCACGGCGAGCCGCTGGAGAGGCTGCGCGAGCTGAACATCCTGATCGACGGCGCGGCGGGCCGGGAGGGCATCCTGTTGCAGATCTTCACCCGCCCGCTGATCGGCCCGATCTTCTTCGAGATCATCCAGCGCAAAGGCAACCAGGGCTTCGGCGAGGGCAACTTCCGCGCCCTCTTTGAATCCATCGAGGAAGACCAGATCCGCCGCGGTGTATTGAAAGGATAGGGCGGGTAGGTTGGGAAACGGCCGCAGGCCTTTCCCACCATTGCCATGGTCATGGTGGAAAATCGCTGCGTGAGTTTTCCACCTACGACGCGCAAGACTCGGCGGGATATGGAGGTGCGTTCGTATTCATTGTGAGCGGCGATTGCCACTGCTGCAGCTCACGGCGCCCACTCTTCCAGGGGAATTCGCGCATCCTGGCGCCAGATGCGCCGCCACAACAGCCAGAGATGTTCGAGGCGGCCGCGGTTCATCGGCAGGAGCTCCGCCTCGGGCAGCACTTGCCAGCGGCCGCCGCGCTCTTCGGCCATGACGAAGCGGAACGGATGGGCGCCGGGCATGCCCAGGCGCAGATCGGTGACCACCAACTGCCCGTCGATTTCGTCGTAGCGCAGCCAGTCCTGGGTGAACCAGCGCAGCCGCGCATGCTGCGGCAAGTCATGCAGCCTGGCCGCCAGGGCGTTACCACGAGGCAGGCGGATCAGCTCCGGCGGGCGGCGGTCGAACCAGCTAACCAGCGCCTCATGGTAGTCCTCGCCGTCGCGTACCAGCACCCGCCAGAGCAGGCTGTTGAATGGCGTCGGCCCGCTGAACAGCGCCTCGGCGCGGATGCCCTGGCGTTCCAGTTCCGCCGTCACGCGGCTTTCGGCCATATGCTTGCCGGCCAGGGTCAGGCCCAGGTATAGGCTCGACAGGCCCAGCGCCCAGTACTGCCAGCGCAGGCCCCGGCCGCGCAGGCTGCACAAGGCTCCGCCCAGCACCGCGCCGAGCAGCGGCAGGGTGTACAGCGGGTCGAAGATGAACACGCTCGACCAGTTCACCGGCGGCGTGGTCAGCGGCCAGAGCAGCTGGGTGCCGTAACTGGTCAGGCTGTCCAGCAGCACATGGGTGACCAGTACCAGCCAGAGGGCGAGGAACAGGCGTCCGCCACCGTAGCCCGGATGCGGCCTGAAGCGCCGCACCAGCCAGGCGAGCAGCAGCGCCAGGCCATTCAGGACCAGCAGCGAATGGCTGAAGCCGCGGTGGTGGGTCACGTTGGCGACCGCGTCGCCGTAGTCGATCAGCACGTCGAGATCGGGCAGGGTGCCGAGCAGAGCGCCGTAGAGCAGCGCCTTGCGCCCCTGCCAGCGACCGAGCACGGCGCCCTGCACACTGGCGCCGAGCACGGCCTGGGTGAGTGAATCCATCGGGGAATTCCGTAGAGCGGATGAACGATGGATACGGTAGCCGAGGGGGGCGGGCGAATGGAAATCTGGTTGTGGGCGGGCGATGGCTTCCAGCCGCCCGTCGAGCCATGACACGACAGGCGGCGTCGGGCTGAAGGGTGGGCGTTCGCCCGCTCCTACTTGTCGTCGGGCTCCTGGGCAGGCTCGAAAATCACCCGCCCATCCGCCGTCGGTACAGGAGAGATCGCGAGGGGGAGACCGCTGTTCGAGGCCTCCACCGTCCCGGCTTGCAGGCAAACTTCATTCGAACCTTGCCGGATGATCACCTCGACCGCCTCCTGCATGATCCGGTAGGTGATCGCCATGTCCTCGTAGGTGAGCCTCAGGCTGTGCTTTTCCTGCTGCTCGACGATCTGGGCGAGGACCGGGTGCGAGGAGTAGCCGATCTCGATCCCTTCCGGAAACGGCAGATAGTCCTCCCGCTCCGCGGGCCAGAGGAGCTTGCCGCAATAGAGGTAGCTGTCTTCTTCCTCGGCTGCGCTGCTCTGGCAGAGGCCGAGCAGCAGTCCGCAGGCAATCAGGGTTTGGCTGAGCGTGTTGATGATCCGGCCCTCCCTTGGGTATGAATTCCGGTTCGTGCGGCGGGTGGTCCCTGCATGAACGGACTTCCGGTCCACCCGCAGACAAGCATGGTGCAGTGCGCCGCATGCGCCAGGTATAAGCATCACCTTCAGGGGGGGCGGTGTCCGGTTTGACGGGGGTCACTCCAGCTTGCGAGCGCCGAGGCGCCTCGGGCTCGCCGAACAAGGGGCCGAATCGTTCGGCCCTGTCCATCTTCCATCTGCTGGGGGGCATGGTTGCACCGACAAGGCGAGCGAGGGACATGTCCTCGGAGATTGATGCCGGTCGCCTGGTTTGCATGAGTGAACCCAAGTGTGATCGCTCAACCCGGCTGTTGCAGGCCGGCGGCCGTCCAGGAGTGCAGTGCCGGATCGTTCAGGCGTTGCTGTCCCTTTCCGGCGCTGATGACGCTTTCGGTGCTGTTGGTGCTGACACCGCTGGAACCGATGGCTCCGAAGGTACCGATGGCTCCGAAGGCTCTAAGGGAGATGTCACAGTCTCCGGTTCCGTCTTCGCACTCAAGCTTTCCAGCGTCTTTTGAAGCCAGGCCTTGTAGGCCGATTGAATCTGATTGAACGTCGAAGCCTGCTCGCTGATATCGGCCTGATACTGCTTGACGATGTTGAGGCTGGCTTCCAGATAGGAGGCCAGGAATTGTTGTGGGGATGCGGCACCCTGCATGGCTTCGGTAACCTGCTTGCCGGTCTCCATGGTGGTGGTCAGGAAGCGCATATAACAGTCGCTTTCCTTTTCCTGTGCGGCCAGTTGGATCTCGGCCAGCTCCTGGTAGGCGGCAAACAGGGCGGAGGGGCTCATCCAGTTCGTGCCGGCAAGCGTCCAGCCGCTGTCTTGCATTGACCCCATGATTTGTTGGGTGATCTGGAGGGTATCCTTGACCGGCGTAATGGCTTCGAACAAGACATGTACGTTTTGAGCGCTCTCGCTCGCATACTCATTCCAGTGTTTGAGGGCGTCGGACAACTGCGGATCGATCTGTGCATTTGATGTGATGACATCCATGGTGTTTCTCCCTTATGCAATGGGCTGTGACTCAGGGTCGGGGCTCGGCAAGGCGGGTGATCATCTTGTGGATGGTGCGCAGCCGGAGGGCGTTGCAAGTGAAGTCGTCAGGGGCCGGATCACCCGGCGAGGAATAGCCCCAGAAGTCCCAGCAGCCTTCGGGATTCAGCGGCGATGCGCTGGATGGCTGCACTTGGGGGTAGAGCATGATGAGGTCGTTGGCCTCGGCCATCTGATTGTAGTCGGTCTGGGCGTAATACTTGTCGCCGATGACTTTCGCACCCTGTTCGCACCCATGGAACACCATATGAATAGGACGGCTTTTGCCGGTCTGGCAGGCTGTCGGGACATAGGCATAGGCCGTGTTGCTCATGCTGCTCATGCTGGTGTAATCCCAGTCGATGAACTCCGACTGGTCAAAGGCGATGGTTGCGCTGCTCAGGTATCCGGCAGGCGGCTTCAGGCCCGGATAGATCTGATTGAGCATGACGGTGGGTTGTTCGAAATCGTAGTCATTGATGAAGGGGGGCTGGGCCTGGGGACATGAAGTGTCCGCGCTCTTGTCGTATTTGATGGAGGCCTCCGGCACGCCGATGGATTTGAAGAACTCCCTGGTTTGATTCACTACCGGGGGCGTGCCGGTTTTGTCCCTTGTCCCGCTGAAGATATAAATATGGTCATCCTTGAGATTTTCCAGCGGGACTATGTAGTCGTATTCGGCCAGCAAGGCAGCATACTTGACCAAGACTGGGGTATTGGGACCGGCCCCGGGGGGCAGAGGCTTCATGCAAGTGGTCATGGCGTTCCTCACCAGGGTGTTGCCCGCCCAGGACTTCGCGCACAAATAGGGCCACCGGCGACAATGCCGGTTTCCACCATGATGTCTGAAAACACCATATAGGGCTGGGGGGTCATGAAGGCACCGGATGACAGCCCCGATACCGAAGTCTTTTGAATGTCCGCGCCGTTAGATGGCAATTTAACGGTTCGGGGTTGGGCATCGGTAGTGGCAAAGGCCAGTAGCGTGGCCACTGCACGTCCTGTCTTGATACGAATTCCCGGTATCTGTTTCATCGTTCCGTGCGAGAGACCCCGCCGTTCCGGGGGGAGGGATAGCATGGCCGCCTGGGGCGCCCCTGTACTCGCTGCCTCCTTTCTGAGTGGGTGCTATCTGGATTGAGGATGCAAAAATTCGCCATGCTTCGGCGAGGACCATTGGAGTATGGACAAAAGGTGCGACAGTGCAAGGCTGAAGCGGGAAAGCTGTATCGAACAGGAGCTTGCGGCGGGTTTCGGCTCCGCGATTTGTCCGTTTTGTATCAAGTCGGCTGTTCAGGCGGCTTGTTTCCACGCAGTGCAACAAGTGCGCTGTCCTGCGGTATGGCGACTACAACTTGTTGCTTGATAGTTGATCGCTAAATATTTGGAGCGGAGGCCAGGCGCGGCGTTGTAATGAAGGGCAGGCTACCGCCAGGCGCTGTCGCGGATTGAGATGGTAAGTTGCAGGGCTGAGTAATTCATGATTCATGCAGATCCCTTGAGTCGCTGTTTATGGCGGAATAATTTCAAGTTTTTGGCAAAGTGCCAAGCTTGGGGCCGCCACGTAATTGCTGAATGTAAGTAAGTGTGTTTAGGCTGATATCCAGAATAGTTTGCATTCGGAGGGGAACATTTCTCGTGGCAATGGCCTGCGTGCTTTCCGACCAGTGGCGTGGTCCTTGCAAAGCTATACGAAGCGAATAGTGGCTTCGTTTGAATAAATTAAATGGCGATACTGCATATATGCCAGTAACCCGTTTTTGTGGTTGGCAGGTTATCCTGCCCGCCACTTTTTCGAGCGAGCGCGCCATGCTGGAAATTTCCAATGCCGTCCACCTGTCTGACCATGAGATCGAACTGAGCGCCATCCGCGCCCAAGGGGCCGGCGGGCAGAACGTCAACAAGGTGTCCAGCGCGGTGCATCTGCGTTTCGATATCTGCGCCTCGTCCCTGCCAGCGTTCTACAAGGAGCGCCTGCTGGCCCTGCGCGATCAGCGCATCAGTGGCGAGGGCGTGGTGGTGATCAAGGCGCAGCAGTACCGCACCCAGGAGCAGAACCGCGCGGATGCCCTGGTGCGTCTGGCCGAACTGATCCGCAGCGTGGCGAAGGTGGAGAAGAAGCGCCGCCCGACCCAGCCGACCTACGGCTCGAAGCAGCGCCGGCTGGAGGGGAAGGTCAAGCGCGGGGTGGTCAAGGCCGGGCGCGGCAAGGTGGAATATTGAAAGCGCCGGCGCCACAGAGCAGCGCCGGCGCTCGCGGCCGTCAGGCGATGGCGCGGATTTGTGCCTGGGGTTCCTCCAGGGCGCCGAGGAAGTCGTCGCCCCAGCGGCGGATATCGTTGAATGCGACGATGTCGAACAGCTCGCGCAGGCGTGCCTGGGCCTCGCTCCTGGGCATGTTCAGCGCCAGGTTGCAGTGGTGCACCAGATCGGCGGTGTCGTGGGGGTTGGTCAGCAGGGCGCCCTTGAGTTCGGCGGCGGCGCCGGCGAATTCGGAGAGCACCAGCACGCCGCTGCCGTCCAGCAGGCCCTGGGTGGCGACGAATTCCTTGGCCACCAGATTGAGGCCGTCGCGCAGCGGGGTGATCCACATGACGTCGGCCATGGCGTACCAGCCCACCACTTCCTCGAACGGCAGGCTGCGGAAGAAGAACTGCACCGGCGTCCAGCCGACCCGCGCGAAGCGGCCGTTGATGCGCCCCACGGCCTGTTCGATCTGCCCCTGCAGCTCATCGTAGATGGTCATTTCCCGCGCCGCCGGGACGCAGATGCTGGCCAGGGTGACCTTGCCCTGCAGCTCGGGGTTGTCCGCCAGCAGCTGTTCGTAGGCCTTGAGCTTCTCCAGCACGCCCTTGGTGTAGTCCAGACGCTCCACGGCGAGGATCAGCCGCACGTCGCCCAGTTCCGTGCGCAGGCGGGCCATCTGCTGCTGCACGGCGTTCCGGGCCAGGGCGTCGCGCACCCGGTCGAGGTCCAGCCCCACCGGATGGGCGCCGAGCCTGACCTGGCGCATGCCGGTGTCGATCGCGGTGGTCATGCGTTCCAGGCCGACCGCGCAGCCGTAGGTGACGAAGCGCGGCGCACAGTTCTGCCGGCCAAGGACTTTCAGCGGGGTCACGCCACGGGCAACGTCGACGAAGTTCTCCACCTGGCGTGGGATGTGGAAGCCGATGTAGTCGCACTGCAGCAGGCTGCCAACGATCTGCCGGCGCCAGGGCACCACGTTGAAGACGTCCGCCGAGGGGAAGTAGGTGTGGTGGAAGAACGCCAGCTTGAGGTCCGGGCGTAGTTCGCGCAGGTAGGCCGGGACCATCCACAGGTTGTAGTCGTGCAGCCAGACGGTGGCGCCTTCGGCGGCTTCCAGTGCGGTGCGTTCGGCGAAGGCGCGGTTGACCCGCAGGAAGACCTGCCAGTCGTCTTCGTTGAAGATGGCACGCTCCCAGAAGGTGTGCAGGGTCGGCCAGAAGGCTTCCTTGGAGAAGCGCTTGTAGAAGGTGTCGATGTCGGTCTTGCCCAGCGGCACACGGGCGGCGGTCAGGCGTGGATAGCGTTCGGCGTCGACTGTGGTGTGACTCTCGAAGTCGCCGTCGCCCTCCTCGTGTTCGGCCCAGGCGACCCAGGAGCCCTTGCGCCCGTCGGCGAAGAAACTGAGCAGGGTGGGGATGATGCCGTTGGGCGAGGTCGGCCGGCGGCGCTGCAGCCGGCCGTTCTCGCGGGATTCCTCGTAGGGCAGGCGGTGATAGACGATGACCAACTCGGCCTGCCCCGGCTCGGTCGCCTGGCGGGTTTCGGCGGCGAAGCCGTGTTCGCCGAGGAAGCCGAAGTGGGAGAAGGCCTGGATGATGCCGCCGCAGCCTGGGCTGTCGGCGTGCAGGACGCGGGTGCAGTTGAGCGTGCGGGCCAGCAGGCTTTCCTCCGACTGCCCGACGCAGACCCCCTTGAGGCCGCAGCTGAGCATGCTGAGGTCGTTCATGGTGTCGCCGGCGACCAGCACTTGCTCGGGGTCGAGGCCGAGGTGCTCGACCAGCCGCAGCAGGCTGCTGCCCTTGTTCACCCCGCGTGGCAGGAAGTCCAGGTAACGCTCCGCCGAGTACAGCAGGTCGCAATCGAGGCTCTCGGCGATGGCCTGCAAGGCCGGGTCGGCGGCCCGTTCCGGAGTGCAGAAGTAGGAGCAGCGGCGCGCCTGGGGCACGTCCTGGCGCTGCAGGTCGGGGAGATCGGTGAGGGCGCCGGCAATCTGGCTTTCGCCGGGCCAGCGGGCATCGATCTCGTGCTGCAGGGGCTGGATCGGCTGCAGGGTTTCGCCGTGATAAAGGCTGGCGCCGACGTCGGCGATGATGTAGTCCGGCTGCGGCAGGGTGGGGTCGGCCAGCAGCGGCAGGACGGCCTCCAGACTGCGGCCGGTGACGTAGGCCAGCTGGATGTCGGGATGGGCGGTGATGGTTTGATAGAGACTCAGGCGATCCTGCGGATTGCCGGCGAGAAAGGCTCCATCGAGATCGGTGGCAAGTAGCATGCGCTGTCTTCTCTTAGTAGGGCAAGTTGACGCGCCGACCTGGGCCGACGAGTTGTTATTGTCCGGGGCCTCCATGGCGCCGGAATCAGGTACAGACTTCCTCCTTCGCTGCGTTCAGTTCCGCCGCGGTGGGCTCCAGGGGGGCTTCGGCCGCGCTTTCCGGCGCCTCGGGCATCAGTTCGAGCACGGTGTGGCTGGTGCGCAGCATGGGGGTGAACTGGGCGTGCGGCTCGCTGAGCAGATCGCTCACCCGGCGCAGGCGGTAGAAGGTGTAGAGCGCCAGCAGACCGAGGACCACTGCGCAGTAGAGCGGCAGTCCCCGAGGGCCGAGCAGATGCATGGCCAGACCGGCGAGCAGTGGTCCGCAGGCCGAGCCCAGGCCATTGACCAGCAGCAGGCCGCTGGAGCCGGAGAGAATCTCGTCTGGATGCAACTGGTCGACCATCCGCGCCACGGCGATGGAGTAGATGGAAAAGGCCAGCCCGCCCCAGAGGAAGAAGGCGCCTAGCAGCAGCTTGCCGGTGGGCAGCTGGCTGATCGCCAGCGCCACGAGTGTGGCCAGCACCACCACGCAGAGCATCACCTTCGAGCGGTCATGACTATCCGAATAGCGCCCGATCGGCCACTGCAGCACTGCGCCACCGAGGATCGTCATGCCCATCAGCAGGCCCACTCCGGTGGCGTCGAAACCGCTCTGGCTGGCGTACACCGGCGCCAGGCCCCAGAACGCGCCGAGGGCGAGGCCGGACATTCCCGAGGCGGTCACCGACAGCGGGGTGATCCGCGCCAGCTGGCGCAGCTGGGTGTGCGGGGTGTCGGGCAGGGTCGGCTGGGCCTGGCGGGTCAGGGTGATGGGGAGCAGCGCGGCGCAGATGAGGATGCCGGCGAGGGCGAAGAGCAGAAACTCCAGCGGGCTGGCGAGGTTCAGCAGCTGCTGGGCGAGGGCCAGGGCGCCGAGGTTGACCGCCATGTACAGGGCGAACACCCGGCCGCGGCTGTCGCCGCTGACCCGCGCGTTGAGCCAGCTCTCGATGACCATGTAGAGGGTGACCAGGACGATGCCGTAGACCACCCGTAGCGCCATCCACATCCAGGGGTTGACCAGGATCAGATGGAGCAGCGCGATGATGGCGCCCGAGGCGGCGCAGCAGGCGAAGGCGCGGATATGGCCGATACGGCGGATCAGCGGCACTGTCAGCCAGGTGCCTAGCAGGTAGCCGACGAAATAGCCGGACATCAGCAGGCCGAGCAGCCCGGTGGAGTAGCCTTCGGCGACGCCGCGCAGGGTCAGCAGGGTGTTTAGAAGTCCGTTGCCGAGCAGGAGTAGCGCGACCCCGCTGAGCAGCGAACTGATGGGGGCAATGTTGGACCACATGGCGACCCACCCTAGGGAAGTTGCCGACGAATGGCAACCCTGAGTCTTCCTGCTGGACTTGGATTTCGCTTTTAATTAATTGTTTTATAAGGAAATATTTAGCGACGAACGGTCGTCGGGTTTTTCGAGCCGGCAGGCCGTCACTGCCGCAGCGGTGGCCCGGCTATGGCCGTCCGGGCTCTACGCCAGCGCGTCGGTGCGCGCCGCCATGATGAAGTCGTTGCGGTGCAGGCCGCGGATCTTGTGGCTCCACCAGGTCACGGTGACCCTGCCCCATTCGGTGAGCAGCGCCGGGTGGTGTCCTTCGGCCTCGGCGAGCGCGCCGACCGCGTTGGTGAAGGCCAGGGCCTGGGCGAAGTTGCGGAACGGGAAGACCTTTTCCAGTTGCAGGATGCCGTCGCGGTTTTCCACGTTCCAGTCGGGGATCTGCCTGATCAGCTCGGCGAGTTCGGCTTCCGAGACTTTCGGTGCGTCGGCGCGGCAGGCTTCGCAGTGGGCTTGGGAGAGGGCGGTCATGGGCAGGCTCCGGGTTGGGGGGATTGGGGGCGGGTGGATGCCGTCTTGCGCATCCACCCGGCATCTGGGGTCAGGCCGCCTTCGGCGGAAATTTCGGCGGATGCAGGCCGAGGCGCATGGCCTGGTGCACCAGTGCCATGATGTCCTGGCCAGCCAGCTCGAACAGTCGGCGGAGCTCCGGCAGCACGAAGTAGAGTGGCTGCAGGATGTCGATGCGGTAGGGCGTGCGCATCGCCTCGAACGGGTCGAAGGGCAGGTGCTCCGGCACCTCGGACAAGCAGTAGAGGGTTTCCTTCGGCGAGGAGAGGATGCCGCCGCCGTAGATGCGCCGGCCCGCCGGGGTGTCGACCAGGCCGAACTCCACGGTCATCCAGTACAGCCGCGCCAGGTAGACGCGTTCCTCCTTGCTGGCCGCCAGGCCCAGCCGGCCGTAGGTGTGGGTGAAGGCGGCGAACCAGGGGTTGGTCAGCATCGGGCAGTGGCCGAACAGCTCGTGGAAGATGTCCGGCTCCTGCAAGTAGTCCAGCTCCTCCACCCGGCGGATGAAGGTAGCCACCGGAAACTGCCGGTCGGCGAGCAGCTCGAAGAAGGTCTGGAAGGGGATCAGCGCCGGCACCCGCGCCACCCGCCAACCGGTGGCGGCCTCGAGCACGCGGTTGATCTCGCCGAGCTGCGGAATGCGTTCCCGCGGCAGGCCGAGCCGCTGGATGCCGTCCAGGTATTCTGCGCAGGCGCGTCCCTCGACCAGCGCCAGCTGGCGCTCGATCAGGGTCTGCCAGACAGCATGTTCGGCCTCGCTGTAGTGGATGAAGCCCCGCTCGTCCGGTTGCCGGGCCACATAGGGCGTCGCGGTCATCTCGGTGCCTCCTGCGCAGCTGCGCACATTTTCCCTCTTATCAGGCATAGCGCGAATGGGCTGGATCTGCACGGTGGCGGCGCTTCGCTCTGCGCAGACAGCGTCAGTCGTTCTGCAAGGAATTTCTGCCGGTCTTCCGAAGCTGTGCATGCCGACAGCCTTGCTGGTTGTGGCAATTTGCCACATATTTCTACCGGGAAGCGCCCCCGCTTGCCACTCGTCGATCCATCACGCCAACAGTCCGGGCTCCGCCATGCGCGTCGAGACTCTCTGCCAGAGCCGGGTCGGCGCTCCTGCGCGATATCCTCGACCTCGTGGTCGCGTCCGAAATCGACATCGCTCGCGACGGAATCGGCGGCCGCTTCGAAAAGGCCGTATTGCAGTGCCTGCTCGGCGAATACCCTAGCAGTTCCTGCTGGCTCGCCGCCTCGGCGTGTCGCACGCCACCATCGCCAACAAGCTGCGCCAGCATGGGCTGGGCTGGGAGTAGTAAGGCGGGCCTGAAGTGCCTTGAGCTATGGCCTGCCCTGGAGGGGGCCGGCGGATGCGTCTGCAACCGGCTGTTGCTCAGAAGGTAGTTCGACCACCCGCCGCTGGGTCTTTACTTCATTAAGCGAGTGTCTGCCGCAACAGGCTGCGTACGCCATCCGCGGCACCCTGCGCGGTACCGCCGCACCTGGTGTGCAACCATGCGGCTGCAGAGAGGGTCATAAAGGCTTTGGCTGCTTGCGCTTTTTCCACGGATTCGGGCGGCTGTAGTCCCGAAGGCATCAAGCCGTGGAATGGCGACTGCCGTTTTCGTAACAGACGAGCCGAACGGTTTTCTTCGCCCAAGCCAACAGGAGAATGGATATGTCCAGCGTCGGTTATCACGAGCCCATCGAAGAGCTTTCCGCCGAAACCCGGGACATGCACCGGGCCATCGTTTCGCTGATGGAAGAGCTCGAAGCCATCGACTGGTACAACCAGCGGGTCTCTGCCTGCAGAGACCCGGAACTCAAGGCCATCCTCGCGCACAACCGGGATGAGGAGAAGGAACACGCGGCCATGGTGCTGGAGTGGATCCGCCGCAAAGATCCCAAGTTTTCCGGAGAGTTCAAGGAATACCTCTTCAGCGAAGGGCCGATTAACCATTAAGACAAGGACGCTTGAGCGCACGGCCCGGAGAGCGCCCGGTTGAGTTCGCCTGGAAGGGGCAGCCCGGTTCGCCGTAAGTGCTCGAAGGACAGATCCGCCCCAATTGCCAGCGAAATGCACGGTGCGGCAAGGCTGTCAGCAATAGGAGCCCGGCAAGCGGTAACGCCGCACAAGCAGCTTGACGCCGCAGCAGTCCCCGTCCTTTCAGCTTTGCTGCGAGCCAAGCGAAAGGACGGAAAGGCTGTCTGCAGCTGCATTCTTCTGAGAGGTTGTGAAAAAATCGAACAGTGCCGTGAGAGCCTCTCCAATCCCCTTCAAAAAGGCGTGCCATGTGAAAAGCGGGAGAGTTTATGAGCCAAATGGTCTTACTTTTCACGTAGCGCAACGTTTTAGCGGCTGTTTTGAAGGGGGGGGCGCAGCAGCCGCTTGAATTTTTCACAACCTCTGAGTCGAGACAATGCTCGAAACCGCTTCGAGCGATCCACTGCTTGAAGGCTTGGTTATTATTAATCCGGCCCAAGAGTAGATTTTCTGTAGAGCCCGGTCTTTAGCGGTCTCTACGGCCCTTTCCGGAATCTATTTAAGGGCCTTCTTATAGCAGACCCTTTCAAGGTCTTTTGCCTTTCGAGGCTTTGATTGCACAGGCCGTAGAGAGATGAGCGCGGGCTGTGGCGCCATCGACCCAGTCCCTGGTCTTTTTCACCTTGGGGCCACGCTTGCTGGTGGCCACCTGGCTGGGCTTGATGTACCGCGCCAACGCCAACAGGCGCTGTGCCAGTGTGCAGGCCGAATCGTCGGCCCAGGCCGGCCAGTGCTCCACCGGCAGCGCGACGAGCATCCCCTCGTAACGGCTTCTGACCTGGACCGCCAGGTGGTAGGGGGACGCCTCCCAGCCCTCGGGAAGCTGTTCGCGATGGGTCTGTTCGACACTGCGCTCGAGCACCGCCTGGAGGTTGCAGGCCAGCACCGCCACGGCAAACCCCAGCAGCGCCGCCAGCGATACGGGCAGGTTGTCCATCGGGCGCGCGGTGGCATGCAGCGAAGGGCGCAACCCCAGGGAAACCAGCGACATCAGCTCGACCACAGTGGAAAACAGCAGCTCGCGTGGACACTGGCGTTGCCGGTTGGCCTCGAACACGTCGTCGACCCAGGCGGCCGGCATCGCCCGCTCCAGCGTCAGACGCGCCATGACACTGGCCGGTGCCTACTTCTCGAACCGCGCCAGAACCGCATCCCACATCGTCTTACCCTCCCGATCGATTATAGGGGGAGAGTTTACGCAAAGACCTTGAAAGGGCTGCTTCTTAATAGTAGTAGTTCGCCTCCCCATTGCTCTCTGCTTCGGCAGCCGCCTCTTCCAGCTCCTGCAGTCGCAGCTCATAGGCGGCACATTCGTTGGGGAGCGATTCGGCGGTGTATTCGCGCCGCATTCTTCGAACTTTCCTGTAAATCTCGACAGCTTTCTGCGGATCGCTCTGGGTGAGCCAATGCACATTGGCTGCGAGTTCCTTGGCCTTGATGGTGATTTCATCCGGGGTGCAGGCGAAGCTAGGCAGGGAGGTCAGCAGGGCGATGGCGACGGTGAGTCCGAGCAGGGTTTTCATGGGCTTTCCCTCCTTCTCGCGAATTCCCCGGTGGATTGCGAAATCGCTGGGAAAGTTCAGGAAGAGGCGCCGAATGCCGTCGAGCCATAGTTCATCGTTTCGCTCGAACTCGGTTGGAAAGGGCCTGTCACCTAATAGGAAGGACGCAAGTAAGAAGGCTGTTTTTCCGACATCGCACCACCACCTGCACGGGGCGGTGGCTTGCAGAGAAATCAAGGTGGACAAGACCATGCCCAGACCTACTGAACGCACTCCACGATCCAACAGCCGGAAAGGCCTTCCGGCAAGCAATGTTTTCCACGAGCCGCCAGAAGAAGCAGTCGATCAGGTGACCAGCGAAGCCAAGCGGCAAGTCAAGAGCAAGGACCCGCTGGAAACCTACACTCAAAGTGCTGCGGATGAGCTGGAGAAGATTGCCGAGGGTGCCCGTGCTGCGGCTTGCGAGCTTGAGGAGCAGGACGAGCAGAGGCTGTCGAACTACGTGCTGGACGCCGCCGACCGCCTGTTCAAATTTGCCGACCAACTGCGCGGCAAGAGCGCCGAACAACTGTTCCATGAGGCGAATCGCCTGGCCAAGGACAACCCGGCGCTGTTTCTCACTGGCAGTATCGCTGTCGGTTTTGGCCTGACCCGTTTCGCCCGCGCCTCCGGGCACCGCTCACCGCAACCCTCCCGGCAAGCGGAAAGCGGGCTGTCCCGGCCCATGCCTGGCAGCGCGCTCGACCAAGAGAGCGCCGGTCTGGGGCTGACTGGCAGTCAGGCGGGCTCAGACGTCACGAGGACCACGGTTACCGCCACGCCGGACGGCACCGTCAGCACCAGCAAACCCATCGGCAGAAGCACCCAGCCGTTGCCGCCTGGCGATATCAGCATGACCGGTTCCACCCAGACAGGCATCCAAAGCACGGGGCCGACCAGCCAAAGCGACAAAGGCTCGAACTGAGGAGTGAAGCGATGAACGAATCGACCGGCAACCGGAACTATTCACCGAACCAGGCCCGGCCCGACGCGGCCCGGCCTGATGCGGCACAGCCCGAGACGGCGAGCTCTGACACGGTCCGACCGGATGCAATACGATCGGACACGGGCCGGCCCAGTGCGACCATTCATCCACATACCGCCCGCACCGATGCCGAGAAAGGCGGCACTAGCATCGTGGGCCTGCTTGGCCAGTTGGGCAGGGAACTGCCCTCCTTGATCACCAAGGAACTGGCCCTGGCCAAGGTGGAGATCAGTGAGTCGATCAATGCCACCAAGGCGGGCATTGTCTCTCTGGCAGGCGGCGGCGCGGTGCTGCTCGCTGGCCTCATCATTCTCCTGCAGGCCGCGGTCTACGCCCTGAGTCAGGTGATGGATGCCTGGCTGGCGGCGTTAATCGTTGGTGTGGTGGTGGTGGTAATCGGCTATATCCTGGTCCAGGGCGGCAAGAAGAAGTTCGCCCCGTCCGCGTTCAAGCCGTCGCGCACGTTGCACACCCTGCAGAAAGATAAAGCTGCCATTCGGGAGGCTGCCCAATGAGCACGCAGAGCAGAATCGACCTCGAAGCGCAGAAGGATCCGGATACCCTGGAACGGGAAATCGACCAACAGCGTGCGGAAATCAGCAACATCGTTCATGCCTTGGAAAACAAGCTGTCCCCCGGCGAACTGCTGGACAAGGCGCTGGGTTATACCAAGGGGCATGGCGGTGAATTCATGTCCAACCTGTCCAACACTGTCGCCGCCAATCCGATGCCGACCGTGCTGACTTCGGTCGGATTGCTATGGCTGTTAACCAGCCAGAACCGCACGCTGAGGACCCAGGTCTATGCCGGCGATGCTGCGATGGAGTCGAGCGGCCCCTCCTTGACGGAGAAAGCCAGGCAACGGGCCGCCGGCATCCGCGAGAAGGCCGAGCATCTGGGCGAGGGGGTGAGTGACAGTCTAGGCTCGGCGCGGCAGCACCTGAGCGACTCCAGTCAGCATGCCGCCGACTCCCTGCGCCATCGGGCGCAGCAAGCACGGAGCGGCTTCGACACCCTGCTGCACGAACAGCCGTTGGTGCTGGGGGCGCTCGGCATCGCAGTGGGAGCGCTGATCGCCGGCATGCTGCCGACCACCCAGCAGGAGGACCAACTGCTCGGAGAGGCCAGCGACAACCTTACCGACAAGCTCAAGGTAACGGCCGAGGAGGGGCGCGAGGTGGCCACCGAGCTGGGGCTGGAAATGACCGACCGGCTGCGCGAGAGGATCGCCACGCCACAGCCCGGTACAGGGCAGCAGCCCGGGCTGAGCGGCGGGGCTGTCTGAGCCTGGCGTTTCCAGCCGGCAGCAGTCGGTTGTTAGACCTTGGTGCAATGCCTCGCTCCACGGGCGGTCGGATATAAGGAAAACGTCCTGGATCAGGAGATTCGATCCAAGTGTTTTGTTTGCATTCCTAGTGGAATGATGGGCGGGCGACCTCGAGTCGCCCTCTTTTTTGCCCATTCCCGACGCTGTTCCATCTCTTCGCTTTTCTTCGCCCTTTTTCGTTCTGCCGATATCCCGCGTCCGAGCTTGCGATGCATGGGTTGGCGCGCTTTGATCGTCCGGCACGATCCCGGGTTCGGGCATCATGCCATTTCCCGTAACGAGAAGAAGCGAGAGGACAGCCATGCATCCAGCCCCCATCCGTTCCGCCCTGTTCGTCCCGGCAAGCCGCCCGGAGCGCATCCCCAAGGCTTTGGCCTGCGGTGCCGACGCGGTCATCGTCGATCTCGAGGATACGGTCGAGGAAAGCCTCAAGGCCGAGGCCCGCGCCAGTCTGGACGCCTTTCTGACCGACTATCCGCAGGCCCGGCTGCTGGTGCGCATCAATGCTCCGGTTCATCCCCAGCAGGCCGCGGATCTGGAGCTGTGCCGCCGCCAGCCGGGCATTCTCGGCGTGGTGCTGCCCAAGGTGGAAAGCGCGGTGCAGGTCAGCCTGGTGGCCGCGTCCGGCAAGCCGGTGTGGCCAGCCGTCGAGAGTGCGGTAGGACTGCATGCTCTGCCAGCGATCGCCCGCGTTCCGGGGGTCGAGCGGCTGACCTATGGTGGCCTCGATCTGGGACTGGATCTGGGGCTGGCCGCCGGCAGCGAGGGTGGCGAGCGGATCATGGACCAGGTTCGCTATGCGCTGCTGCTGCAGTCGCGCACCGCCCGTCTGGCCGCGCCGCTGGAGACCATCTTTCCGGCCATCCAGAACCTGGCCGGACTGGCCTGGCGCGCGCGGCAGGCCCGCGACATGGGGTTCGGCGGCCTGCTGTGCATCCATCCGGACCAGATCGCCGTGGTCCACGAGGCTTTCATGCCTGGCGCCGAGGAGCTGGCCTGGGCCCGGCGGGTCATGGCGGCCGCGGCTTCCGGCGAGGGGGTGTTCGTGGTCGACGGGCAGATGATCGACGCACCGGTCGTGGGGCGGGCCCGGCGTCTGTTGGAGCGGGCTGGGCAGACGCCGGCCTGAGTCGCTTGGAAAGCGCGACGGCGCATGGATTGGCTTCACGCCGAAGCATCTGCGGCACTGCACCGCATTGCTTGCGCAGAGGAGCCCGAGGCCCCGTTTCCCGGGCGCATGAAGTATGACGCTATCCTGCCCCCCGTAGCTTCTTTTGGCCAAATTTCGTTAAGACCATTGTCGAATTTTGAAGCAACTGTCAAGAGGCTAAAAATTGCAGCCAATAAAAATAATTTTGTTTTGGCAAGGAAAACTTATTTATGTGCGCCGCTTCCCTGTACCCCGTACGTCCTGAAGTTACTGCTCAATCCTTTACCGACGAGGTCTCCTACAAGGCCATGTACCAGCAGTCGGTAATCAACCCCGATGGCTTCTGGCGTGAGCAGGCCAAGCGCCTGGACTGGATCAAGCCTTTTACCAAGGTCAAGCAGACCTCCTTCGACGATCACCACGTCGATATCAAGTGGTTCGCCGATGGCATCCTGAACGCCTCCTACAACTGCCTGGACCGTCACCTCGAAGAGCGCGGCGACCAGCTGGCGATCATCTGGGAAGGCGACGATCCGTCCGAGCAACGCCTGATCACCTACCGTGAGCTGCATGAGGATGTCTGCAAGTTCGCCAATGCCCTGCGCGGTCAGGATGTCCATCGCGGCGACGTGGTGACCATCTACATGCCGATGATCCCCGAGGCCGTGGTGGCCATGCTGGCCTGTGCCCGTATCGGCGCGATCCATTCGGTGGTATTCGGCGGCTTCTCTCCGGATGCATTGGCCGGGCGCATCGCCGACTGCAAGTCGAAGGTAGTGATCACCTCCGATGAAGGTCTGCGCGGCGGCAAGAAGGTTCTGTTGAAGGCCAACGTCGACGAGGCGCTGACCAATCCGGATACCTACAGCGTCAACAAGGTTATCGTCTGCAAGCGCACCGGCGGCGACGTCAGGTGGCACTCGCACCGCGACATCTGGTACGAGGACCTGATGAAGGTGGCCGGCAGCATCTGCGCCCCGAAGGAAATGGGCGCCGAGGAGCCGCTGTTCCTCCTCTATACCTCGGGTTCCACCGGCAAGCCGAAGGGTGTGGTGCACACCACGGGCGGCTACCTGCTGTATGCCTCGCTGACCCATGAGCGGGTGTTCGACTACCGTCCGGGCGAAGTCTACTGGTGCACCGCCGATGTGGGATGGGTCACCGGCCACAGCTATATTGTCTACGGGCCGCTGGCCAACGGTGCCACCACGCTGCTGTTCGAGGGCATCCCCAGTTATCCCGACGTGACCCGCATTTCCCAAGTCATCGACAAGCACCAGGTGAACGTCCTCTACACCGCGCCGACCGCCATTCGCGCCATGATGGCCAAGGGAAAGGCGGCAGTGGCGGGCGCCGATGGCTCCAGTCTGCGTCTGCTCGGCTCGGTGGGCGAGCCGATCAACCCGGAAGCCTGGCAGTGGTACTACGAGAACATCGGCCGGGAGCAGTGCCCGATCGTCGATACCTGGTGGCAGACCGAAACAGGCGGCATCCTGATCAGCCCCCTGCCGGGCGCCACTGCCCTCAAGCCGGGATCGGCGACCCGTCCGTTCTTCGGCGTGCAGCCGGCGCTGGTGGACAACCTGGGCAACCTGATCGAGGGTGCGGCCGAAGGCAATCTGGTGATCATCGACTCCTGGCCGGGCCAGGCACGCAGCCTGTATGGCGATCATGACCGCTTCGTCGACACCTACTTCAAGACCTTCAAGGGCATGTACTTCACCGGCGACGGCGCCCGTCGCGACGAGGACGGCTACTACTGGATCACCGGTCGCGTCGACGATGTGTTGAACGTCTCCGGTCACCGCATGGGGACCGCCGAGATCGAGAGCGCCATGGTGGCCCATCCGAAGGTCGCCGAAGCAGCGGTGGTCGGCATCCCGCACGACATCAAGGGGCAGGGCATCTATGTCTACGTCACCCTGAACGACGGGGTAGCCGCCTCCGAGGCGCTGCGTCAGGAGCTGAAGAGCTGGATCCGCCGAGAAATCGGCCCGATTGCCACGCCGGACGTAATTCAGTGGGCGTCGGGGCTGCCGAAGACCCGTTCGGGCAAGATCATGCGGCGCATCCTGCGTAAGATCTCCGTCAGTGAATACGACGGCCTGGGCGACATCTCCACCCTGGCCGATCCGTCGGTAGTGCAGCAGCTCATCGACATCCATCGCCAGATGCAGACCGCCTGCGCCTAGCGCGCCTGACCGGCTGCGCCCGACGACACCCCGCCCCGGCTCCCGCCGCGGCGGGGCGTTCGGTTTTCGGGGGAGGGGGCTGGCATGGCTGAGCGGTCGTTCGCCCCGTCCTGCTAGAATGCTGCTCGCCTTTGCCGGAGCCCGTTCTGCCGGCGAGGATTTTTCAACGTCCGGCACCGGAAGCTTCGTCGCTTGCCATGACTGCCCATCGAATCGGCTTTCTCCTCTGGCCCGGAACCAGGGCCCTGACCCCGGCCCTGGCCGAGGAAGCCCTGCAGCTCGCCACTCACCTGCAGCCGCAGGCGCGCTACGATTTGTGCTTCCTGCAGGCCGAGGTACCGCAGGAGGGCGGTTGGCGCCTGCCCGGCGTGCCCTGGGAGGGCCGGTTGGGCGGCTTCGACAAGCTACTGCTACTAGCCGACGCGCCGACCGTCTGCGTGGCGCCGTCGCTGGCCGCAGCGCTCAGGCAGGCGGCGCGCGAGGGCTGCCAGCTCGGCGGGCTATCCGCCGGGGTCTATCCGCTGGCCCAGCTCGGGCTGCTCGACGGCTACCGGGCGGCGGTGCACTGGCGCTGGCAGGAGGATTTCGCCGAGCGCTTTCCCCGGGTGATCGCCACCAGTCATCTGTTCGACTGGGACCGTGACCGCCTCACCGCCTGCGGCGGCCTGGCGGTGCTCGACCTGCTGCTCGCGGTGCTGGCCCAGGACCATGGTGCCGAGCTGGCCTGCGCGGTCAGTGAGGAACTGGTGGTCGAGCGCATTCGCGAGGGCGGCGAGCGTCAGCGCGTGCCGCTGCAGAATCGCCTCGGCTCCAGCCATCCGAAGCTGACCCAGGCGGTGCTGCTGATGGAGGCCAACATCGAGGAGCCTTTGACCACCGACGAGATCGCCCAGCACGTCTGTGTCTCGCGGCGCCAGCTGGAGCGAATCTTCAAGCAGTACCTGAACCGGGTGCCGAGCCAGTACTACTTGGAGCTGCGCCTGAACAAGGCTCGCCAGCTGCTGCTGCAGACCAGCAAATCAATCATTCAGATCGGCCTGTCCTGCGGCTTTTCCTCCGGGCCGCATTTCTCCAGCACCTACCGCAGCTTCTTCGGCACCACCCCCCGGGAAGACCGCAACCAGCGCCGCGCCGGCGGCCAGTTCGAGTCGACTGCGCCGGTCGAGCCGTGATTCGGGCCGGGGCCGGCTTTCGCCGGGAGAATTTTTCGTCGAGCCGCTTCCCCCAAGCCGTACAGTGTTTAAACTGCGCCTTCCTGATGCTTTCCGCGCCGTCGCCGGAAAGTGGGGAACCCTGCGGATGGGCACTGCAACAACAAGTTGTCGCTTGGCGGAAATGCCCGTCGCGGGGCCATTCCTAGAATTCTTCTTCGCTAACCTATCGTGGCAGGAGTTCCCGATGTCCGTTGAGCATGCTCAGGTGCAACGCACCGATTTCGACCAGCTGATGGTCCCCAACTATGCCCCTGCCGCCTTCATTCCGGTGCGCGGCCAGGGTTCGCGAGTCTGGGATCAGAGCGGTCGAGAGCTGATCGACTTCAGCGGCGGGATCGCGGTGAACTCCCTCGGCCACTGCCATCCGCGGCTGGTGGCGGCGTTGACCGAACAGGCCGGGAAGATCTGGCACGTATCGAACATTTTCACCAACGAGCCGACTCTGCGCCTGGCGAAGAAGCTGGAGGATGCTACCTTCGCCGACCGGGCGTTCTTCTGCAACTCCGGCGCCGAGGCCAACGAGGCGGCCTTCAAGCTGGCTCGGCGTGTCGCCCACGACCGCTTCGGGGCGGAGAAATGCGAGATCATCTCTGCGTTGGACAGCTTCCACGGGCGTACTTTCTTCACCGTCAGCGTCACCGGCCAGCCCAAGTACTCCGACGGCTTCGGGCCGAAGCCCGAAGGCATCACCCATGTCCCCTACAACGACCTGGCTGCCCTGGAGGCGGTGATCTCCGAACGGACCTGTGCGGTGGTGCTGGAGCCGATCCAGGGCGAGAGCGGCATCCTGCCGGCCCAGCAGGCCTACCTGGAAGGTGCGCGCCGGCTGTGCGATCAGTACAACGCGCTGCTGATCTTCGACGAGGTGCAGACCGGCGTCGGTCGCACCGGCGAACTCTTCGCCTACATGCACTACGGCGTGGTTCCGGACATCCTCTCCACGGCCAAGGGGCTGGGCGGCGGTTTCCCGATCGGCGCCATGCTTACCCGCACCGACCTGGCCAGGCACTTCTCGGCCGGCGTGCACGGCACCACCTTCGGCGGCAACCCGCTGGCCTGCGCGGTGGCCGAGGCGGTGATCGATGTGGTCAACACCCCGGAGGTGCTTCAGGGGGTGAAGATCAAGCACCAGCGCTTCAAGACCCGGCTCGAGGCGATCGGCCGGCAGTACGGCATCTTCAGCCAGGTGCGCGGCATGGGCATGCTGATCGGCAGCGTGCTGAGCGAGCCTTGGAGGGGCAAGTCCCGCGACGTGCTGGTCGCCGCCGAGCAGGAGGCCCTGATGGTGCTCCAGGCCGGTGCCGACGTGGTGCGTTTTGCGCCGAGCCTGGTGATCGAGGACGCCGACATCGACGAGGGCCTGGAGCGCTTCGAGAGAGCCATCGCCCGGCTGGTCCGCGGCTGATCGGCGCAAGACACGGGACGGTGCGGTCCGGCCCGTCTCCAAGGAGTGACGCCCCATGCTGGTGATGCGCCCCGCGCAAATGGCCGATCTGGCCGAGGTTCAGCGTCTGGCCGCGGATAGCCCGATCGGCGTCACTTCGTTGCCCGACGATCGCGAGCGCCTGCGCGAAAAGATCGCCGTGTCCGAGTCCTCGTTCGCCGCGGAGGTCAGCTTCAACGGTGAGGAGCGCTACTTCTTCGTCCTTGAGGAGGCGGGTAGCGGGCGCCTGCTCGGCTGCTCGGGGATCGTCGCCTCGGCTGGTTATTCCGAGGCCTTCTACAGTTTTCGCAACGAGACCTTCGTGCATGCCTCGCGCGAGCTGAAGATTCACAACAAGATCCATGTGCTGTCGATCTGTCACGATCTGACCGGCAACAGCCTGCTGAGCAGTTTCCACGTCGAGCCGACGCTGCTGCATACGCCCTGGGCCGAGCTGATCTCCCGCGGCCGCCTGCTGTTCATGGCCAGCCATCCGGAGCGCTTCGCAGACGCCGTGGTGGTGGAAATTCTCGGGCCGAGCGACGACCAGGGCGACTCGCCATTCTGGGACGCGGTCGGTCGGCACTTCTTCGACATGAGCTACGCGGCGGCCGAGCGCCTGTCCAGCCTGCGCAGTCGCACCTTCCTCGCCGAGCTGATGCCGCACTATCCGATCTACGTGCCGCTGCTGCCGGATGCCGCCCAGGAGGCCATGGGTCAGGTCCACCCACGCGCGCAGATCAGCTTCGACATCATGACCCGCGAGGGTTTCGAGACCGAGCATTACATCGACATCTTCGACGGTGGGCCGATCCTGCATGCGCGCACCGCCGGCGTCCGCTCCATCGCCCGCAGCGCCGTGGCGCCGCTGGCCATCAGTGCCGGCGAGTGTACCGGCCGGACCTACCTGCTCAGCAACGGCGGCCTGCAGGATTTTCGCGCCAGCCTGGTCGAACTGGACTGGACGCCCGGCCAGCCGCTGACGCTGAGCGCCGAAACGGCTGCGGCCCTCGGCGTCGGCGAAGGCGACAGCCTGCGCCTGGTGGCCCTGTGAGCGGCCTTGCGCTCGTGATTCTGGCGGAGGAAACATGATCGTTCGTCCCGTGCGCAACGCCGACCTGCCCGCGCTGATCGACCTTGCCCGCAGCACCGGCGCAGGTACCGGCCTGACCTCGCTGCCGTCCAACGAGGAACGCCTGGCGCAGCGCGTCGCGATGGCGGAGCGGAGCTTTCGCGGCGAGGCCGCGAAGGCCGACGCCGACTATCTGTTCGTGCTGGAAACCGACCAGGGGCGGATCGCCGGCATCGCCGGGCTGACCGCCGCCGTGGGGCTGCGCGAGCCCTGGTACAACTACCGGGTCGGGCTGACTGTCAGCGCCTCGCGGGAGCTGGAGCTGTACCGGGAGATTCCCACGCTGTTCCTCGCCAACGACCTGACCGGCAATTCCGAGCTCTGCTCGCTGTTCCTCCAGGCCGAGCACCGCAGCGGGCTGAACGGCCGCCTGCTGGCGAAGTCGCGCCTGCTGTTTCTCGCCGAATTCCGCACGCTGTTCGCCGACAAGGTGATTGCCGAATTGCGCGGCATGTCCGATGCCAACGCCCGCTCGCCGTTCTGGGAAAGCCTCGGCCGGCACTTCTTCCGCATGGAGTTCCGCCAGGCCGACTACCTCACCGGAGTCGGCAATCGTGCCTTCATCGCCCAGCTGATGCCCAGGTTTCCGCTCTACAGCTGCTTCCTTTCCGAGGAGGCGCGCGCGGCGATCGGCCGCGTGCACCCGCACAGCGAGCCGGCGTTGGCGATGCTTCGATCGGAGGGCTTCAGTTACCAGGGCTACGTCGACATCTTCGATGCCGGCCCGGTGGTCGAATGTGAAACGGCAAAGATCCGGGCCGTGTGCGACAGCCAGACCCTGGTGCTGGCGGTCGGCACCCCAGGGGATGAAGCCGAGCCCTACCTGATCCACAACCGCCAGCGCCAGGAGTGCCGCATCACCGCCGCCCCGGCGCGAGTGGCGGCCGGCACCTTGGTGGTCGATCCGCTGACCGCCAGGCGCCTGCAGCTCTGTGCCGGTGCCCAGGTGCGTGCGGCGCCGCTCGCCGCCCAGCCGCGCGGGGGCGGGCGATGAGCGCACTGGAAGTGAGTTCCGACGGGCTGGTCGGCCCGATTCACGACTACGGCTGTCCGTCAGGGCCTGGCGAAGACGCAGGCTCTGCACGACCTGGCCCATCCCCAACTGCTCGCCGAGTGCCGCACGGCACTGGATGGGCTGACGCAGCTGCTGGGATTGGGCTCCGTCTATCCTTTTCAAATCGACTGAACCCGCCGCCTATGGCGGTCCACCCCCTGGAGCTGATCAATGACCGATGCCCTGCAACTCGTTCTCGAAGACACCGATGGTACCCAGCTGGAAACCTCCTGCACCCGTTTTGCGGTGATCTGGCAGGGCCGCGAACTCTGGGTCCAGCAGGCCAACGGCCAGCTGCTGATCGGCGTGGATGTGGATGAGGGCGATGCCGAGTACGCCAACCTGCTGTTGCGCCCGATGGCCACCAATCTGGTCAGCCTGCAACTGGAGATGGAGCCGGCCGAGGCGGGCGATGACGACCATGTGCATGGCCCCGAGTGTGACCACTGACCCTGACGGGTCGCGAGCCGACGGAAAAGGTGCAGGTCACCGCCGAGGGCACCCGTCTCCACTGGCTGGCTGAAGGGGTTTCTGGAAGTCGCCCTGTCCGGCCAGCGGGGCAGCGGGCTGGATCTGCTGCTCTCGGCGGGCATCCACGGCAACGAGACGGCTTCCATCGAACTGCTCGGCCGGCTGGTCCAGGATGTGGCCCGTGGCGTCCTGAAGCCGCGGGTGCGGCTGCTGTTCCTGTTCGGCAATCCCGGGGCGATCCGCGCCGGCGAGCCTGCCTGAGTCGCGACCTCAACTGACAATGTTCGACGGCCGGCATGCCGAGGCCTGCGGCCCCGAGGCGCTGCGCGCCTGTCTGCTGGAGCGTCTGCACGATCTGCACAGCGCCTTGCGCGAGTCGCGGATCGATCAGTTCGTCCTCTATCCGCAGATCGCCGGGCGTTCGCTCAACCGGCGTGAGCTGGCCCGCCTGCGCCAGGCCGGGATCCAGGCAGTGCTGCTGCAGAGCCAGGCCCCAGCACCTTCAGCGCCTATACCTTCGGCTGTCTCGGCGCCGAGGCCTGCACCCTCGAACTGGGCACGGCCGGCCCCTCCGCCAGGCTCGACGCGCTGGAGTTCGGGTTGCGCCAGCTGATCGCCGCCTGCGCTCCGATGCCGGATGAGCGCGAACTGAGCTGCGCTGCAGCTCTTCGTAGTGATGCGGGAGATCGTCAAGCACAGCGACGGGTTCTGCCTGCATCTGGCGGGCGGTATCGCGAACTTCAGCGAACTGCCGGTCGGCTACCTGCTCGCCGAGGGCGCAGGTGGCGTCCGTTGGGTGGTGAGCGGAGCGGGGGCACGCATCGTCTTTCCCGATCCCGGGGTGCCGAACGGCCAGCAGGCCGGCATCCTGGTGGTGCCGACTGCCCTGTAGCAGGCCGGGCAAGCGGTTCGTTGATGGAAGAAAGCTCTACCGTGGTCGTCTGGGGCCGATATAATGTGTCCTTTTGCCAATCTTGCCGTGGCCGCAGTTTTCTCTGGATCCGTTCATTTATGAAAAGCGCAGAAATCCGTGAAGCCTTCCTCCGCTTCTTCGAAGAGAAGGGGCACACCCGTGTGGCCTCCAGTTCGCTGATCCCGGCGAACGACCCGACCCTGCTGTTTACCAACGCCGGCATGAACCAGTTCAAGGACTGCTTCCTCGGCTTGGAAAAGCGTGCCTACACCCGTGCTACCACCAGCCAGAAGTGCGTGCGCGCCGGCGGCAAGCACAACGATCTGGAGAACGTCGGCTACACCGCCCGTCATCACACCTTCTTCGAAATGCTGGGTAACTTCAGCTTCGGCGACTATTTCAAGCGCGATGCCATCACCTATGCCTGGGAGTTCCTGACCTCGCCGAAATGGCTGAGCCTGCCCGCCGAGAAGCTCTGGGTCACCGTCTACGCCAGCGACGACGAGGCCTACGACATCTGGACCCGGGAAGTCGGCGTGTCGGCCGAGCGCATGGTGCGCATCGGCGACAACAAGGGTGCTCCCTACGCCTCGGACAACTTCTGGGCGATGGGCGATACCGGCCCCTGCGGCCCGTGCACCGAGATCTTCTACGACCACGGCGAAGGTATCTGGGGCGGCCCGCCTGGCTCGCCGGAAGAGGACGGCGACCGCTACATCGAGATCTGGAACAACGTGTTCATGCAGTTCAACCGCACCGCGGACGGCGTGATGCACCCGCTGCCGGCGCCCAGCGTGGACACCGGCATGGGCCTCGAGCGGATCAGCGCCGTGCTGCAGCACGTCCACTCGAACTACGAGATCGACCTGTTCCAGAACCTGCTGGCCGCCTCCGCGCAGGCCATCGGCTGCGCCAACGACGGCGCGCCGTCGCTCAAGGTGGTGGCCGACCATATCCGTTCCTGTGGCTTCCTGATCGCCGACGGCGTGACTCCATCCAACGAGGGCCGCGGCTACGTGCTGCGCCGCATCATCCGCCGCGCCTGCCGCCACGGCAACAAGCTGGGGGCCAAGGGCACCTTCTTCCACAAGATCGTCGCCGCCCTGGTGACCGAGATGGGTGATGCCTATCCGGAGCTCAGGCAGCAGCAGGCACATATCGAGCGCGTGCTGAAGACTGAGGAAGAGCAGTTTGCCAAGACCCTCGAGCAAGGCCTGAAGATCCTCGAGCAGGACCTGGGCGAGCTCGAGGGCACGATCATTCCCGGCGATGTGGTATTCAAGCTCTACGACACCTACGGCTTCCCGGTCGACCTGACCGCCGACATCGCCCGCGAGCGCGATCTGTCCGTCGATGAGGAAGGCTTCGAGCGCGAGATGCAGGCTCAGCGCGAGCGCGCCCGCTCCGCCAGCGCCTTCGGCCTGGACTACAACAGCCTGGTCAAGGTCGATGCCGACACCCTTTTCACCGGCTACGAAGGTACTTTCGGTCAGGGCCAGGTGGTTGCCCTGTTCAAGGACGGCGCTGCCGTCGAGCAGCTCGGTGAGGGCGAGGAGGGCGTGGTGGTCCTCGACCGCACCCCGTTCTACGCCGAATCCGGCGGCCAGGTCGGCGACTGCGGCTACCTGAGCGATGCCAGCGGCGTGCGCTTTGACGTGCGTGACACCACCAAGGCCGGCGGTGCCCACCTGCACCACGGCCTGGTCGCCGAGGGCACTTTGCGCGTCGGTCAGGCTCTGGAGGCCCAGGTCGACGGCTCGGTGCGCGGTGCCACTGCGCTCAACCATTCGGCTACCCACTTGCTGCATGCCGCGCTGCGTCAGGTGCTCGGCGAGCACGTGCAGCAGAAGGGCTCGCTGGTCAACAGCCAGCGCCTGCGCTTCGACTTCAGCCACTTCGAGGCGGTGACTCCCGCGCAGATCAAGGCTCTGGAGGCGCTGGTCAATGCCGAGATCCGCAAGAACTCGGCAGTGGATACCGAGGAAACCGATATCGACACCGCCAAGGCCAAGGGCGCCATGGCTCTGTTCGGCGAGAAGTATGGCGACAGCGTGCGCGTGCTGAGCATGGGCGATGGCTTCTCCGTCGAGCTGTGCGGCGGCATCCACGCCAAGCGCACCGGCGATATCGGTCTGCTCAAAATCGTCAGCGAGGGCGGCGTGGCCGCCGGAGTACGGCGCATCGAGGCGGTGACCGGCGCTGCGGCGCTGGACTACCTGAACGGCGCCGAGGAGCAGATCAAGGAAGCCGCCAATCTGCTCAAGGGCAGCCGCGACAACCTGCTGGACAAGCTGGCCGGCCTGCTGGAGCGCAACCGCCAGTTGGAGAAGGAACTGGAGCAGCTCAAGGCCAAGGCCGCCAGCGCCGCCGGTGACGACCTGGCCGGCGCGGCCATCGAGGTGGCCGGGGTCAAGGTGCTGTCCGCCCGTCTCGATGGGCTGGATGGCAAGGCCCTGCTGGCGCTGGTCGACCAGTTGAAGAACAAGCTGGGCAGCGCGGTGATCTTCCTCGGTGGCGAGTTCGACGGCAAGGTGGTGCTGGTCGCCGGAGTTACCCGGGATCTGACCGGCAAGCTCAAGGCCGGCGAGTTGATGAAGCAGGCGGCGGCAGCAGTCGGCGGCAAGGGGGGAGGGCGCCCGGACATGGCCCAGGGGGGCGGTACCGAGGTGGCAGCACTGGGCAAGGCGTTGGCGCTGGTCGTGCCGTTCGTCGAGCAGGGCCTGTAACGGCCCGCTTCCTGACTCCGAGCCGCGCCGGCCGGCCTTGGCAGTCGGCGTGCTTGAAATGTTTAATGGCGCCCTTCACGGGCTTAGGTGGCTTTTCAAATGGCGTTGATCGTACAGAAATTCGGGGGCACCTCCGTCGGCTCCGTCGAGCGTATCGAGCAGGTGGCCGAGAAGATCAAGAAATTCCGCGAGAACGGCGATGACATCGTGGTCGTGGTTTCCGCCATGAGCGGCGAAACCAATCGCCTGATCGGCCTGGCCAAGCAGGTCAGCGAGCAGCCCGTGCCGCGTGAGCTGGATGTGATGGTGTCGACCGGCGAGCAGGTGACCATCGCCCTGCTGGCCATGGCGCTGATCAAGCGCGGCGTGCAGGCGGTGTCCTACACCGGCAACCAGGTGCGTATCCTCACTGACAGCTCCTACACCAAGGCACGAATCCTGCAAATCGATGACCAGAGGTTGCGCGCCGATCTCAAGGCCGGTCGTGTGGTGGTGGTCGCCGGTTTCCAGGGGGTGGACGAGCACAGCAACATCACCACCCTCGGGCGCGGCGGTTCCGATACTACCGGAGTGGCCCTGGCAGCGGCCTTGAAGGCCGATGAATGCCAGATCTATACCGATGTCGACGGCGTCTACACTACCGACCCGCGTGTGGTGCCCAAGGCCCGGCGTCTGGACAAGATCACCTTCGAGGAAATGCTGGAAATGGCCAGCCTGGGCTCGAAGGTACTGCAGATCCGCTCGGTGGAGTTTGCTGGCAAATACAATGTTCCGCTGCGCGTGCTGCACAGCTTCCAGGAGGGTCCGGGCACCCTCATTACCATCGATGAAGAGGAATCCATGGAACAGCCGATCATTTCCGGCATCGCCTTCAATCGCGACGAAGCCAAGCTGACCATTCGTGGCGTGCCGGACAATCCCGGCGTGGCGTTCAAGATCCTCGGGCCGATCAGTGCGGCCAATATCGAGGTGGACATGATTGTGCAGAATATTGCGCATGACAATACCACCGACTTCACCTTCACCGTGCACCGCAACGACCATCTGAATGCCATGCGCGTGCTGGAGAATACCGCGCGCGAAATTGGTGCGCGCGAGGTCATCGGCGATACCGACATCGCCAAGGTTTCCATCGTCGGAGTCGGTATGCGCTCCCATGCTGGGGTCGCCAGTCGCATGTTCGAGGCTCTGGCCAAGGAAGGTATCAACATCCAGATGATCTCGACTTCGGAAATCAAGGTTTCCGTGGTCATTAAGGAGAAGTACTTGGAGCTGGCGGTTCGCGCCCTGCACACTGCATTCGAGTTAGATGCTTCCGCCCGCCAGGGCGAGTGAGCAAGTGATCGCTGAGGGCGCGGGCATTCCGCGCCTTCGTCGTTTTGCCTGGGTGAGGAGGGCTTTTCTTTCGCCAGCCCTGGTCAATACTTGGGTATATATTCCTCGAAGTATGCTGGGAATGTTGCCATTTTTATTTTTTTGCAGACTGTTGTCCTGTTGACTTCCATAAAAGGAGAAAGGAATGCTGATTCTGACTCGTCGGGTCGGAGAGACCCTGATGGTGGGTGATGATGTGACGGTCACCGTGCTAGGCGTGAAAGGTAATCAGGTACGCATTGGCGTCAATGCACCAAAAGAGGTCGCTGTGCACCGCGAAGAAATCTACCAACGCATCCAGAAAGAAAAAGATCAAGAGCCAAGCCACTAATTTTTCTAAATTTTTGGCTTTGCAAGCGGGGCAAAGGCAGGTATGATTCGCCCCGTGTTGTGGAGGGGTGGCCGAGAGGCCGAAGGCGCTCCCCTGCTAAGGGAGTACACCTCAAAAGGGTGTCGGGGGTTCGAATCCCCCCCCCTCCGCCATTTCCAGGCATCGTGGGGCGGGTGTATGCGTTGGTTCGGCAAGCTGTTGAAGTCGGTCGAATTGTCGCTTGAACATTGAATCAAAATCCCTATAATGCGCACGCTCAGCGCACTCATAGCTCAGCTGGATAGAGTACCCGGCTACGAACCGGGCGGTCGGAGGTTCGAATCCTCCTGAGTGCGCCATTATTCGAGCCAGTTGAGAAGACTGGCTCGTAACCAGCGGTGATCTGGTCTGTCAAGCACCACACGCACTCATAGCTCAGCTGGATAGAGTACCCGGCTACGAACCGGGCGGTCGGAGGTTCGAATCCTCCTGAGTGCGCCATAATCGAAGGGCCTGCAGCAATGCAGGCCCTTTTTATTTTCTGTCCTTGGTGCTAACGCAGTTGTGCTGGTCAAAGCCGATTTGCCGCGTATTGCCTTCGTTGTCGCGGTAGTGATAGCTGGTTCGATCGTTGCGGCTGGAGATCCTGTCCGGCTTGCCAAGGGCGCTTTCCACGTCCCTGCGAGTCATGCCTGGGCGCACTTCCTTTTTGATCATCGCCTCGCGGCGTTCCCGGCCGGTGATACGGTTGCCGCAACCATCATCTTGCTGGCCGACAATAGTCGGTTCCTGAGGGTTGTTCTGCTCCGTAGTGCGGGATGTGCGGTCCGTGATTTCGCTTGCCATGGGGATGGGCCTGTCGTTGCCGGGGGTGGCATTGAATGCGTTCTGTAGCTGTTGTTGCTGGTCTGTCGGGCAGCCATGATGGGTGAAGGTGATGCGGCCGCCGGGGTCCATGCAGCGATATACGGATGAAGCGAAAAGCTGGGGTGAAGAGCAGAGCAGAAGCGCTGTTACTGCGGCGCGCGGCAATCCATGCATGAGATGTCCTCCTTGGCTGTGGGGACGCCAGACTAACGCGTGCCTGCGTGTATCGATGTGTCTCAGGTCTCTTCGCAGGCGCCACGCGGTGATATCTAGCAGAGATCTGCATCGCAAGCGCCTGTTCTAGCCAGCATTCTGGCGGGTGCAAAGCCGCCGGGCAATGTTATTATTGCGCCTGTCAGCCCCGCCGGGGCTTGTGGAAATCCACCATGGACTTACCCAGTAGTTACTCCAGAACCCATTTCGTGCAATCGCGCATTGACTGATTGATGCCCTTGGCGTGCTCCGCTGCTGGGGGTGGAGCATGCTATGACTGAAATTGAAGCCAAGAAGCAGCAGGAAAGCCTGCAGGAACGTCTCGCCCAGGTTGTTGAGCTGCTGCACCGGCACAAGCTGGTTGAAAACCTGACGCACCGTCAGGAAGGAGCGCACCATGATCTGGTCGAGGATCTGGTGCATCGGCAGAACCTGGTAGAGCTGCAGCGCAAGCTCGACGAGCTGCATCCGGCAGACATCGCTTATATCCTCGAAGCCCTTCCTCTTGGCGATCGTTTGAGCGTCTGGCAGCTGGTCAAGGCCGAGCGCGACGGCGATATCCTCCTCGAAGTGTCCGATGCAGTTCGTGAAACTCTGATCGCCGACATGGACGATCATGAGCTGATTGCTGCTGCCAGGGAGATGGGGGCTGACGAGCTTGCGGACCTGGCTCACGAGTTGCCGCGCGATGTAGTCCATGAGTTGATGGAGTCTCTCGACGCCCAGCAGCGTGAGAGGGTGCGCTCGGCACTCTCCTACGAAGAGGATCAGGTTGGTGCGCTGATGGATTTCGAGATGGTCACCATTCGCGAAGACGTCAGTCTAGAAGTGGTGCTGCGCTATCTGCGGCGCTTGAAGGAGCTACCGGGGCACACCGACAAGCTGTTCGTGGTGGATTATGATGGGGTGCTGAAGGGCGTGCTGCCGATCAAGCGCCTGCTGGTCAATGATCCCGAGCGGCAGGTTGCCGAGATCATGGCGCTCGATCCGGTGCGCTTTCATCCTGACGAGGATGCCTACGATGCCGCCCAGGCCTTCGAGCGTTATGACCTGGTTTCCGCGCCTGTGGTGGACAAGAATGGCAAGCTGATCGGTCGTCTGACCATCGACGCCATGGTTGATCTGATTCGCGAGGAAGGCGAAAGCGAAGTGCTGAACATGGCCGGCTTGCGTGAGGAAGAAGACATCTTCGCCTCGGTGTGGAAGTCAGTTGGCAATCGCTGGGCATGGCTTGCAGTGAATCTGGTGACCGCCTTCGTCGCCTCGCGGGTGATCGGTCTGTTCGAGGGCTCCATCGAGAGGCTGGTGGCTCTGGCGGCACTGATGCCGATCGTCGCTGGTATTGGCGGCAACTCCGGTAACCAGACTATCACCATGATCGTTCGCGCCATGGCTCTGGGTCAGATCAGTACGGGCAACACGGCACGCTTGCTGATCAAGGAGCTGGGGGTGGCGCTGATCAACGGTCTAGTCTGGGGGGGCGTGATCGGCATGGTGGCGGGCGTCCTCTACGGCAGCTGGTCGCTAGCGGTGGTGATGACGGGGGCGATGACCCTGAATCTGCTGATGGCTGCCCTGATGGGCGTGCTGATTCCCATGACGCTGGCCAAACTTGGACGCGATCCGGCCATGGGGGCCAGCGTGATGATCACTGCGATGACAGACAGTGGCGGTTTCTTCATCTTCCTGGGACTGGCCACGCTGTTCCTGCTTTGAGTCAGAGGTTGTGAAAAATTCAAGCGGCTGCTGCGCCCCCCTTCAAAACAGCCGCTAAAACGTTGCGCCACGTGAAAATAAGACCATTTGGCTCATAAACTCTCCCGCTTTTCACATGGCACGCCTTTTTGAAGGGGATTGGAGAGGCTCTCACGGCACTGTTCGATTTTTTCACAACCTCTCAGCGCTGATGTGAGGTGCGAAGATTGAGTCGGCCGGTATCCGCCAGGGCTGTCGGGGGCTCAGGCTGCCTGAGTCGAAGTTCGCATTGATCGGGTCCGAGGCTGCATGCAGCGAACACGCACTACTCAAAACAGGCCTATGGGTATAGGCCTGTTTCCCGTGTCAGTATCTGACGGTTCAGGCAAAACCTCCGATTGAAGGCAGCGCACGTCGATCATGCGGCTACTGCTCGGTGGTCAGGCCTTCTGTCGCGAGTTCGCTATCCTGCGCGATCAGGGCGACCAAGGCATTCTGCTGGCGTCGGGTCAATTGCCGAAATCGCTGCAGAAGCTCTCGCTCATGCAGGGAGAGCTCGGGGCTGTCCAGGCGCAGGCCCAGATCGTCGCCTAAGGCGTCTTCCTGAAGCAGGCTTTGCTCCAGGCGCGCAATAATCTCCGAATTCATGCTGCGATGGTGGTTGCGCGCCACATCCGCGATGCGCTCACGCATGCCATCTGGTAGACGGACGACGAATTTGTCAGCTGTACGGCTGGAGTAGATTGCCTGTTTCATAGGTTGCATAATTTCGACCGGTGAGTTGTTATAGAGTGCTGGCGATTAGCTTGCAAGGGCGTTTTCGGTATGACCCCGGCTAACTGAAGTCGTTCACTCTTCTTAATGTTTGAATAAATTGATCGATATGAGCCGACTTGCATGTTTCATTGGCATCGGAATTCCTTTTCGTGACAACCCTGCGCCAAGCTCAAGAGTCGACTGCATGAATAGCTTGTTGTTCCGTGGCTATCCCCGTTTTTATGCAGGGCGCATGACAAAAGGCATTTTCATGGCTAGAATGCCGCTCCATCGCCGCTGCCTCTCCGATTAATTGAGGTAGTGGCGAGCGCGCTTGCGGGAAAGCATAGTGACGTGAAGTGCGATGACTTTTCTCTATGTCCCCTTAGTTCAATGGATAGAACAAGCCCCTCCTAAGGGCTAGATGCTGGTTCGACTCCAGCAGGGGGCGCCATCTCCCGATTCCCCGTCATATTCTTCCGCCCTTCAGCGGACGAGCCAGCCTGCTCGTGTCTATCCTCATCCCGTGTGACTGCCATGACGGCCAAATAGCGTCCTGGCTTGGCCAAGGTGAAGATGAAGCGGTTCGCGCATAAGCCAGGCCACCTGGGGCGCTGGATCACCGATGCCAGCAGCGGAGGAGTGGCTGGCAGCCAGTGCCACCCTCGGTAATGTTCAATGGGGCGGTCGAGCAGCCAGTTCACCGGCGAGCCCGGCGGTTGCCCGGGGTGGTCCGGTGAGCAGTCCTTCCGTCGAACGGAAGCCATCCCGCAGAAGCCCGGCCAGTGCGGCCTCCGACTGCGCCGGCAAGTAGCAAGTAGAGTGGCGGCGCCCAGTGTCAGCAGGAAGAGTCCGACGTGGTTCATGAACTCCATCATGGAACGTTCGTCGTCGGTGGGCGTGTACGATACGACTTGTGCCAAGGGTACGGCATCGCTGCGTGACGAGGGGGAGATGGCTTGACTTTCGAGCCGGGCTGGACACCTTGAACTCCTCGGCAGCGCCTGCGTACTGTATTCGGACCGCCGTGGAAGGGGAGGCCCCGTCATATGATCAAGCCTCAGCAGTCTCTCGCCGAGCGTCTGGCCGGTGTCGAGGAGGTCGAATGCGTCACACCCGATCTCAATGGGGTGCCTCGTGGCAAGGTAATGACCACCACGGGCTTTCTCGAAGGGCAGCGTCTGCAGTTGGCGCGCGGGGTACTGCTGCAGTGCATCATGGGCGGCTATCCGCCAGCCCGCTTCTACGGCAGTGACGACGGCGACTTGCTGCTGGTCCACGATCCGCAGCAGATCCATCTTCTGCCCTGGTGCGAACGGCCACGGGTGCTGGTGATCTGTGATGCCGAGGAACTGAAGGGGGGCGGCTCGCCACTGTCTACCCGCGCCCTGCTCAAGCAGGTGCTGGCCGCCTATGCTCGCCAGGGCTGGCAGCCGGTGGTGGCCACCGAGCTGGAGTTCTTCGTCTTCGCCCCGCATGGCGATCCGCGGCTGCCGTTCCAGCCGCCGGTCGGACTCGATGGGCGGCGCGAAGCCGGCTTCTCGGCCTTCAGCATTTCCTCCAGCAACGGCCTGCGGTCGTTCTTCGACGATGTCTACCGCTGCATGGCGGCGCTCGATCTGCCGCGCGACACTTTCATGCATGAGATGGGCGTCAGTCAGTTCGAGATCAACCTGCTGCATGGCGATCCCCTGCGGCTGGCCGACCAGACCTTCCTGTTCAAACACCTGCTCAAGGAGGTGGCGCTCAGGCACGGACTGATGGTGGTGTGCATGGCCAAGCCGCTGGCTGGGGTTCCCGGCAGTTCCATGCATATCCATCAGAGCCTGGTGGAGCAAGGCAGCGGGCGGAGTCTGTTCAGTGATGAGTACGGCGAGCCGACACCCGCGTTCCGCCACTTCATCGGCGGTCAGCAGCGGGCGTTCGCCGACTTCACCCTGCTGTTCGCCCCGCACGTCAACTCCTACCACCGGCTGAGTCATCCCTATGCCTCGCCGAACAATGCCTGCTGGTCCCACGACAACCGCGCGGCGGGCTTGCGCATTCCGGCCAGTCCGCCAGCGGCGCGGCGGGTCGAGAACCGCCTGCCGGGCGCCGACGCCAACCCCTACCTGGCTATCGCCGCCAGCCTGGCTGCCGGGCTGTTCGGGCTGCAGCAGCAGGTGGAGCCGAGTGCGCCGCTGCAGGGCGAGTTTCAGGTGCCTGAGGCCCTAACCCTGCCGAGCTGCATGCCGGTCGCACTGGCCCGTCTCGAACGCAGCCGATTGGCGCGGGAGTTGTTCGGTGATGAATTCATCGAGGGTTACGTCGCCAGCAAGAGCCTGGAGCTGATGAGCTTTCTTGACGAGATCACCCCCTGGGAGCGGCGCATTCTGGCAGGCCAGGCCTGAGTTCCTGGAGGAGTTCCGTGGCTGGGATCTTGCCTCTTGCGATCCTGCTCGCTGCCGTCCCGGTGGGGCCGGGGTGCCTTTGATCGGTGACGGCAGGCGCCACGCTGTGAAGGTCATGGAATCAGGCGTACTGTAGGGACGATGCGGCATTTGCGCTTGGCCTTGATGTATGGCACGGCAGCCCGGTGGCTGACTGGCGCGCATGAGGGGGGACCCTGGCATGAGCCTGTCGATTTCCTTGCACTTGTTGTCCCATGCCTTGGCTCCCGGCCAGGTGAAGCCTCGTTTGATCCCGGCTCTGGGCGAGGATGGTGCATGCGACCTGCAGCGCCTGCTGGTGGAGCGTGCGCTGAACCTTCCGGTGAGCGACTTCCAGGATCGCTTCCTCTGGCTTGACGAGGGTCCCGACGAGGCTCTGGGCGTCATGGCGGAAGCCTGCGGCTGGGCCGTCGTTGAGCAGCCGGCGGGCGATCTGGGCGAGCGGATGCGACGCATCGCCACCCTCGGCCTCTGTAGTACCGATGCGGTGATCCTGATCAGCAATGACTGCCCGGCGCTGGACGGCAACTACCTGAATGCCGCCTGCGCGGCCCTGCTCGAGCAGGACGTCGTGCTCGGGCCGGGCGAGCGCGGTGATTATGTCCTGCTGGGCCTGCGGCGGGTCGATCCGCTGCTGTTCGAGGCGATTCCGTGGGGTGGCGAGGAAGTGTTGCCCATCACCTGCGAGCGCCTGCGTCAGCTCGGCTGGAAGCACTGCCTGCTGCCTCGGCTGTGGGAGGTAGAGGGCCCCGAGGATCTGCTGCGGCTGGCCGAGCTGGGCATTCGCCTGGATTAGCGCAGCGGGCGGACGCCTGCGTCCCGCTGTCATGGCTATCGAGCGGGCAGCATCCTTTGTAGAATGCGGACACTCACTCAAGCGTATCTGGGTGGGCAGACTGGAATTTTTTCCAGCCGTTTGCCTCAGAGTATCCAGGATTGCCCGCTGGCCGTTCGCCTGTCCGTTCTGCCGGAGCTCCGCTGTCGGGAGCGCAGGGTGTATCTTCCACTCGATTCGATGCCGTTGAAATCTCGATCGAGCGGATTGGCGCGCAGCGATCCGCGATGGCGCTCCCTGAAGCCTTTTTCAGTTCAGATACCCGACAACATGTGGCGTGATATAAAGATTCTTCTGATCGATGACAACCTCGACCGACGTCGGAACATGTCAGTTATCCTCAACTTCCTCGACGAACAGTATCTGGCCTGCGCCAGTGTGGAGTGGCGGGGGCAGGTCGAGGCGCTGGCCTCCAGCCAGGAGTTGCTGTGCGTACTGCTCGGGACGGTTGAGGCGCAGGGTGGGGGGCTCGAGCTGATCAAGGAGCTCCACGACTGGGACGAGGCGCTGCCCGTGCTGCTGCTTGGTCAGCATTCGCCGGCGGATTGGCCGAAGGAGGTGCGGCAGCAGGTGCTGGCCAGCCTGGAGGCACCGCCCTCCTACAGCAAGCTGCTCGACTCCCTGCACCGCGCTCAGGTCTATCGCGCGAGGCCCGGCCAGGGGCGTGGTCTGTCGCGCGAGCCCAATCTGTTTCGCAGCCTGGTCGGCACCAGCCGGGCGATACAGCAGGTGCGTCAGCTGCTGCAGCAGGTGGCAGATACCGATGCCTGCGTGCTGCTGCAGGGTGAGTCCGGAACCGGCAAGGAGGTGGTGGCGCGCAATCTGCACTATCATTCCCGGCGCTGCGATGCGCCCTTCGTTCCGGTCAATTGCCGCGCCATCGCTGCCGAGCTGCTGGAGAGTGAGCTGTATGGACATGAGCAGGGGGCTTTCAGCGGTGCTCTCTGCAGTCATGCCGGGCGCCTTGAACTGGCCCATGGCGGCGTCCTGTTCCTCGAGGAGATCGATGCCATGCCGCTGCCGGTGCAGGCCCGGCTGCTGCGCGTGCTGAAGGAGGGTGTCTTCGAGCGCCTGGGCAGCACGCAGGTGCAGAGCGTCGATGTGCGCATCATCGCCGCGAGCCACAAGAGTCTTGAGGTGATGGCCCGGGAGGGCAGCTTCCGCGAGGATCTCTACTACCGGCTCAGCGTGTTTCCCATTGAGATGCCGCCCCTGCGCGAGCGTGTGGAGGATCTCCCGCTGCTGCTGAACGAGCTGATCGCGCGCCTGGAGCACGATAAGCTGGGATCTATCCGCTTCAACTCGGCGGCGATCATGTCGCTGTGTCGCCATGAGTGGCCGGGCAATCTGCGCGAACTGGCCAACCTGGTGGAGCGCATGGCGATCATGCATCCCTACGGGGTCATCGGTGTGCAGGAGTTGCCGAAGAAATACCGCCATATCGAGGTCGAGGACGAGCAGGGCGACGAGAGCAGGGCATTCGAGGTCGGCCTGCCGGATCCAGCCACCCTCGTTCTGCTGCCGCCAGAGGGGCTGGACCTGAAGGATTATCTGGCCGCCCTCGAACAGACGCTCATCCAGCAGGCCTTGGAGGACTCCGCCGGCGTGGTGGCGCGGGCCGCGGAGCGCCTGCGCATCCGCCGCACGACGCTGGTGGAAAAGATGCGCAAGTACGGCATGAGCCGGCGCGAAGACAGCGACGACCAGCCGGCCCCGGGGAGTGCCGCAGCCTCCGGCCACTGAGTGGCGGTTGCTCCGCCGGAATCCGAGTGTTAAATCTCGCTGCAAAGACGACACAAACCTGAGGAGCAACGCATGGCTATCACTTCGCAGCCTTCGGCAGATGGACAAGAACTGACCATTTTCATCCAGGGGCGCTTCGATTTCGGCGCCCACCAAGAGTTCCGGGATACCTATGAGCGGGTGAACGTCACCCCAAAGCGTTATATCGTCGACCTGCAGGGGGCGACCTATCTCGACAGCTCGGCGCTCGGCATGCTCCTGCTGCTGCGCGACCATGCCGGCGGTGAGCGGGCGCAGATCCGCCTGATCCATTGCAGTCCGGATGTGCGCAAGATCCTGTCGATCTCCAATTTTGAACAGCTCTTCCACATTGACTAGGAGCTGTCCCATGCAGCCGCCCCTGTGCGTCCTGATCGCCGAGGACAGTCCCACGGACCGGATGCTGCTGGCGACCATCGTCGGCCGTCAGGGCTATCGCGTGCTGACCGCCAGCAACGGTCTCGAGGCGATCATGATGTTCGCCCGCGAGCGCCCTCACATGGTCCTGATGGACGCCCTGATGCCGGTGATGGATGGCTTCGAGGCCGCCCGGCGCATCAAACAGATGGCCGGCGAGGAGCTGGTGCCGATCATCTTCCTTACCTCGCTGACTGAGAGCGAGGCCTTGGTCCGGTGCCTGGATGCCGGAGGCGACGATTTCCTCGCCAAACCCTACAACCGGGTGATCCTGGACGCCAAGATCAAGGCCATGGACCGCCTGCGCCGGCTGCAGGCCACGGTGCTGGAGCAGCGCGACCTGATCGCCCGGCACAATGAGCATCTGCTCAACGAGCAGCGGGTGGCCAAGGAGGTGTTCGACAAGGTGGCCCACTCCGGCTGTCTCGATGCGCCGAACATTCGCTACCTGCAGTCGCCCTATGCGCTGTTCAACGGCGATCTGATGCTGGCGGCCTTCAAGCCCTCCGGCGGCATGCACGTGCTGCTCGGCGACTTCACCGGACACGGCTTGCCGGCGGCGATCGGCGCCATGCCCCTGGCCGAGGTCTTCTACAGCATGACCGCCAAGGGCTATTCACTGGCGGAAATCCTTCGCGAGATGAACGCCAAGCTCAAGCGCATCCTGCCGGTGGGGGTTTTCTGCTGCGCCGTCATGCTCAACCTGAGCTTCCAACGGCGGGTAGTGGAGATCTGGAACGGCGGCCTGCCGGATGGCTATCTCCGGCGCGTCGGCAGTGGCGAGCGAATTCCCCTGCGTTCTCGCCACCTGCCACTGGGTATCCTCGACGCCTCGTGTTTTGACGATCGCTATGAGATCTACCCCATGGAGGCGGGCGACCGGATCTTCCTGCTCTCCGACGGTGTGCTGGAAACCCCCAACCTGGGCGACGAGCGTTTCGGCGAGGAGCGGCTCCTCGATGTGTTCGCCGTCAACCGTCAGCCGGATCTGCTGTTCGGGGAGATCAAGAAGGCGCTCAGCGCCTTCCGCGGCGAGGCGCAGGACGACGTCAGCCTGATCGAGGTCAGCCTGATGGAGGTGGGACAGCTGCCACATTCGCCGCTGATCTTCTCCGACTCCGGACAGAACTCCCCGCTGGACTGGTCGGTCAGCTTCGAATTCCGCGCCGATACCCTCAAGCGCTTCAACCCGCTGCCCTATCTGCTGCAACTGCTGCTCGAGGTGCAGGAGCTGCGCATCCAGGGCAGCGTGCTCTACACGGTGCTCGCCGAGCTTTACTCCAATGCCCTGGAACACGGCGTGATGGGTCTCGACTCGTCGCTCAAGCGCGATGCCCAGGGCTTCGCGGAATATTACCGGGAGCGCCGCGCGCGGCTGGCGAGCCTGTGCGACGGCTATGTGCGCTTTCATCTCGATCTGCGCCCCGAGGGCGCTGGCGGACGCCTGAGCATCCGCGTCGAGGACAGCGGTCCTGGCTTCGATGTGCAGCGGATGCTGGAGCTGCAGGGCTCTACGGAGCGCCTGAGCGGGCGCGGCCTGAAGCTGGTGCGCCAGCTGGCCGATCGCTGCAGCTGGGCGCCGGACGGGCGCAGCGTGTGCGTGGAGTTTTCCTGGCCCGCTCGGCATAATCCGGCGGACTGCCAATTGCTTCAGGAGTGACCTGGAGTGTCCGAGCATCTCGACCACACCGTTCTGGCGCTTCTGCAGGAGGTCATGGAGGACGAATATCCGGTCCTGCTGGATACCTTTCTGAGCGACTCCGAAGCTCGTCTGCGCGCCCTGCGCCAGGCCCAGAACGCCCAGGATGCCGAGGCCCTGCGTCGGGCCGCGCACAGCTTCAAGGGTAGCTGCGGCAACATGGGGGCGCCGCTGCTGGCCGAGCTGTGCCGGCAGCTCGAAGACCTGGCCCGCGCCGGTGACCTGACCCCGGTGCCTGCACTGTTGGAGCGGGCTGAGCAGGAGTTTGCCATTATCCGTATCTTGATCGAGTCCGAACGATAGCGTCATTGCTGACGCCCCAGCTGGAGAAAAAACATGGCCATGACGATGGATACGGTGCTACAGCGTGCACGCCCCGTACTCCCGGTACTGGTGATCGAGGACGTCGCGCTGGCGGTGGACTTGGCGCGGGCGCTGCACGCGGGCGGCATTCAGGTGCTGGAGGTGACGCTGCGTACCCCGCGCGCCCTGGATGCGCTGGCAGCGATCCGCCAAGCGCTGCCGGACCTGCTGGTCGGCGCCGGCACCCTGATCCACAGCGTGCAGTTTCTCGAGGCTCGCGACGCCGGCGCGCAGTTTGTCGTCAGTCCCGGCTGCACCCAGCGCCTGGCAGCGGCCGCGGACGACTGCCGGCTGCCCTACCTGCCGGGCGTGATGACGCCCTCGGAAGTCCTGCAGGCCTTGGAGTTCGGCTATCGCTCGCTGAAGCTGTTCCCGGCCAACGGCACTACCAGCGTGAAAATGCTGAAGAGCTTCAAGGAACCCTTTAGCGGCATCCGCTTCTGCCCCACCGGCGGAGTGACCCCGGACAATCTGCTGAGCTTCCTTGGCCTGCCCAATGTTGCCTGCGTCGGTGGCACTTGGATCGCGCCCTCCAGCCTGATCCGCGCCCGCGCCTGGGACCAGATCACCCAGCTGGCCCATGAGGCCTGTGAACAGGCCGCCAGCCTGGAGCAGCATTCTTGAGTTGGCAGTGGCCCGCGCCCTTCGTCATCGACATCGAGGTGCTGCCGGCGCACATCGACGGCCTCGGCCACGTCAACAACGTGGTCTACGTCGGCTGGCTAGAGGACTGTGCCTGGCGCCACTCGCAGAGCCTGGGCCTGGGGCTGGACGAGTACCGGCGCCTGGACCGGGCGATGGCGGTGCAGCGCCACGAGATCGACTATCTGGCGAGCGCCCGCCTGGGCGAGCGCCTGCAGATGGGGACTTGGATCATCGAGTCGCACCGCGGGCTGAAGATGACCCGCCAGTTCCAGTTGCTGCGCCCGGCCGACGGCGCCACCTTGCTGAGCGCACAGACCACCTTCGCCTGCATCGAGCTCTCCAGCGGGCGGCCCCGGCGGATGCCAGAGGCCTTCGTGGCGCGTTACGGCAGGGTCCTGGTAGACGTCTAGACGCCCGCATTGGCTTCTTCTCCCTTGTCTCTCGCCTGAATCTTGCCGGAATCCTCTCCCATGCAAATCGCCCTGGCCCCCATGGAGGGATTGGTCGATGAACTCCTTCGCGACCTGCTGACCCGCGTCGGCGGCATTGACTGGTGTGTGACCGAATTCGTTCGGGTCTGCGACCGTCTGTTGCCGCTCGCCCAGTTCGAGAAGCTAGCCCCGGAAATGCGGCGCGGCTGGCGGACCCGCGCCGGGACGCCGGTGCGTCTGCAGCTGCTCGGTTCCAATCCTGCGTGCCTGGCAGAGAACGCAGCGCTGGCCGCCGAGCTGGGCGCTCCGGTGATCGACCTCAACTTCGGCTGCCCGGCGAAGACGGTGAACCGCTCGCGGGGTGGTGCAGTGCTGCTCGATGAACCGGAGCTGCTGCACACTATCGTCCGCGAGGTGCGCCTGGCCGTGCCGGCGCATGTTCCGGTGACCGCCAAGATGCGCCTGGGCTACACCCGTCCCGAGGGCGCTCTGGAGTGCGCCCGAGCGCTAGTCGAGGGCGGCGCTGCGCAGCTGGTGGTGCATGCGCGAACCAAGGTCGAGGGCTATCGGCCGCCGGCCCACTGGGAATGGGTGGCGCGGGTGCAGGAAGCAGTATCCGTGCCGGTCTATGCCAATGGCGAGATTTGGACGGTGGAGGACTGGCGGCGCTGTCGGCAGATCAGCGGGGTGGAGGACGTCATGCTCGGCCGCGGGCTGGTCTCGCGTCCCGACCTGGCTCGGCAGATCGCCGCGGTCCGTGCCGGGCGCGCACCCGAGCCGCTGGAGTGGCGCGAGGTGCAGCCGCTGGTGAGCGAATTCTGGCTGCGCGTCCGGCAGCGGATCGCACCGCGCTACGCTCCGGGCCGGCTCAAGCAGTGGCTGGGCATGCTGACCCGCAGCTATCCGCCGGCAGCCACGCTGTTCGCCGAGCTGCGCCAGGAAAACAACTGCACGCGGCTGGACGTCCTGCTGGGGGTGGACCCGCATAGCGCCCTTTCGCCCGCGGCGGAACTGTGCTCGGCACTCTAGGCTGTCATGCCCGCGGCCCGCATGATCAGGCGCAGCCCATAGGTGAGCACGCCCAGGCAGAATACGCTGGCGGCCCAGATCAGTACGAGCCAGAGGATTCGGCGCGGCCATCTCTCCCCCTGGCGGCAACTTCGGATTTTCATCAGTGGTAACTCCACCCGTCCGGGCTTTCCTTCGAAATATGTAGTATGGCCAGGCCATATACCTGCGGATGACCGAAACGTCGCTGGCTTCACGGCTCAAGTGCTTGCATCTGCCGTTCGATGGGAAAAATGGCCATGAAATTCTGTAGGAAAAACCCTTGCGCTCGACTGACTTTTCTCTACAGGACAGAACCTGGAAAAAGCGTTTTCCACCTCTTGAATTCCTTCCGTCGAACTCCATCTGGAGGAGTGTGGGATGCCGAATTCGGGTCCCGCCACCCAATACTCGCTGATTATCAGGAGATGAACGATGACTGCTCTTTCCATGGCCCCCCTGTTTCGCCAATCCATTGGTTTCGACCGCTTCAACGACCTGTTCGAGTCCGCCCTGCGCAACGAGGCAGGCAGCTCTTATCCACCTTACAATATTGAGAAGCACGGCGATGACCAGTACCGCATCGTGATCGCCGCGGCCGGCTTCCAAGAGTCCGATCTGGAGCTGCAAGTCGAGCGCGGCGTGCTGACCGTTAGCGGCGGCAAGCGCGAGAGCGAAGCCAGGAACGTCACCTATCTGCACCAGGGCATCGCCCAGCGCGCTTTCAAACTGTCGTTCCGCCTGGTCGACCATATCGAGGTCAAGGGCGCTGAGCTGCGCAACGGCCTGCTCAGCATCGAGCTGGTCCGCATCGTGCCGGAGGAAGCCAAGCCCAAGCGCATCCCGATCAGCAGTGAGCGGCCGGCGCTGGAAGGCTGACCGCTACTCTGACTGGAAAGGGGCGCCACTGGCGCCCCTTTTCGTTGTTCAGGGGGAGGGCGTCTCGCGCGCGCCATCGAGCAGTGCCATGAAGGCCTGCGCCGCGTTGGACAGGGTCCGCTCGGTGTGCAGGATGTAGCCGAGCTGGCGCGACAGGCGGATGCCGGGCAGCGTCAGGGATTTCACCTGATCGTCCAGCATGGTGCGCGGCAGCACACTCCAGGCAATGCCGATGGACACCATCATCTTGATCGTCTCCAAGTAGTTGGTGCTCATGGCGATGCTGGGCGTCAGCCCCTCGCGCTCGAACAGGCGCCGGACGATATGGTGGGTGAAGGTGTTGCCGCCGGGAAACACCGCCGGATGCCTGGCCACGTCGGCCAGGCTCACCCGTGCGCTGCGCGCCAGCGGGTGTTCTGGGGCGGCAACGAAGTCCAGCGGATCGTCCCAGACCTTCACCGCCTGCACCGGCTCTGCCGTTTCCGGAGCCAGGGTGATTACCGCCAACTCGGCACGGCCGTGAAGAATCTCTTCGTAGGCTACCTCCGAATCGAGAAAGCGGATGTCCAGCGCCACTTGCGGATGGGCGCGGGTGAAGGCGCGCAGCAGCGGCGGCAGGCGGTGTAGGCCGATGTGGTGGCTGGTCGCCAGGGTTAGCCGTCCGCTGACGTCACCATTGAGATTGATCAGCGCCCGCCGGGTGTCCTCCAGCACGCTGAGGATTCGGTAGGCCCGCGGTAGCAGCGCGCGGCCGGCTTCGGTCAGCTTCACCTCGCGACCGAGGCGATCGAACAGGCGCACCTGGAGCTGCTGTTCCAGTGCGGCGATGCGCTTGCTCACCGCTGGCTGGGTCAGGTGCAATCGCTCGCCAGCTTCGGAAAAGCTGCCGCTTTCGGCGACTGCGATGAAGGCGTTGAGGTTAGCGAGGTCCATGGCCGGCTCCGGATTCAGGGTTGCAGGCGGCAAGGTGGGAATGGGGCTGGCAACAACCAGCGGTACTCCTTTTGGGATTCCTCAGGAGAATGGTTTGAATAAAAAATATGAATTTGAGTAATTGTTCGCAAGCCCCTAGCATCCTCTTTTGCGCACGGGCGGGGTCGCCCTTGCAGGAAACTGATGAGGAAAGTCCGATGGCCGGCAAAACGCTCTATGACAAGCTCTGGGACATGCATGAGGTGAAGCGGCGCGACGATGGCTCGTCGCTGATCTACATCGACCGTCATATTCTCCACGAAGTGACCTCGCCGCAGGCCTTCGAAGGGCTGCGCCTGGCCGGGCGCAAGCCATGGCGCGTGGACGCCAACATTGCCACCCCGGACCACAACGTGCCGACTACCCTGGACCGCCAGTCCGGCGTCGCCTCCATCGCCGACGAGACCTCGCGCATCCAGGTGCAGACCCTGGACGAGAATTGTGATGAGTTCGGCATCGTCGAGTTCAAGATGAACGATCCGCGCCAAGGCATCGTCCATGTAATCGGCCCGGAGCAGGGCGCCACCCTGCCGGGCATGACCGTGGTCTGCGGCGACTCGCACACATCCACCCACGGCGCCTTCGGCGCGCTGGCCCACGGCATCGGCACCTCCGAGGTGGAGCACGTGCTAGCTACCCAGTGTCTAGTGGCCAAGAAGATGAAGAACATGCAGGTACGAGTGGAGGGCAAACTGCCCTTTGGCGTCAGCGCCAAGGACATCGTACTGGCGGTGATCGGCCGGATCGGCACCGCCGGCGGCACCGGCCATGCCCTGGAATTCGCCGGCAGCGCTATTCGTGAACTTTCCATGGAGGGTCGCATGACCCTCTGCAACATGGCCATCGAGGCCGGCGCCCGGGTCGGCATGGTAGCGGTGGACGACAAGACGATCGAGTATGTCAAGGGCCGTCCCTATGCGCCGCAGGACGCCGACTGGGACAAGGCGGTCATGCAATGGAAGGCGCTGGTGTCCGATGCCGACGCCCGGTTCGACACCGTGGTCGAACTGAAGGCTGAAGAGATCAAGCCGCAGGTCACCTGGGGCACCTCGCCGGAGATGGTGCTGCCGGTCGACCAGCGCGTGCCGGATCCGGTTCTTGAAGCCGATCCGGTCAAGCGCGACTCCATCATCCGTGCGCTGAAGTATATGGGCCTCTCCGCCAACCAGCCGATCAGCGGCATCTATGTGGATCGTGTGTTCATCGGTTCCTGCACCAACTCGCGGATCGAGGACCTGCGTGCCGCAGCTGAGGTGGCCAGGGGGCGCAAGGTCGCCGTGAGCGTCAAGCAGGCGCTGGTGGTACCGGGCTCCGGGCTGGTCAAGGAGCAGGCGGAGAAGGAAGGTCTGGACAAGATCTTCATCGAGGCCGGTTTCGAATGGCGTGAGCCGGGCTGTTCCATGTGCCTGGCAATGAACCCGGACCGCCTGGAGAGCGGCGAGCACTGCGCCTCTACCTCCAATCGCAACTTCGAGGGCCGTCAGGGCGCCGGCGGGCGTACCCATCTGGTCAGTCCTGCCATGGCCGCCGCCGCCGCGGTCGCCGGTCACTTCGTCGATGTGCGTGAATTGATCCAGGCCTGAGGAGATAACGGATGAAAACCTTTTCCCAACATACCGGCCTGGTCGCTCCCCTTGATCGCGCCAACGTCGATACCGATCAGATCATTCCCAAACAGTTCCTCAAGTCGATCAAGCGCAGTGGCTTCGGTCCCAACCTGTTCGACGAGTGGCGCTACCTGGACGTCGGCCAGCCGGGCCAGGACTGCTCGAACCGTCCGCTGAACCAGGACTTCGTGCTGAACCTCTCACGCTACCAGGGCGCCAGCGTGCTGCTGGCCCGCGAGAACTTCGGCTGCGGATCGAGCCGCGAGCACGCGCCCTGGGCGCTGGAAGAGTACGGCTTCCGCACCATCATCGCGCCGAGCTTCGCCGACATCTTCTTCAACAACAGCTTCAAGAACGGCCTGCTGCCGATCATCCTGCCGGAGGCAGAGGTGGACGAACTGTTCAAGCAGTGCGAGGCGACTGAAGGCTACCAACTGACTGTCGACTTGGCCGCGCAGACCGTGACCCGTCCGGACGGCAAGGTGCTCGGTTTCGATATCGATCCGTTTCGCAAGCACTGCCTGCTCAACGGTCTGGACGACATCGGCCTGACCCTGCAGGATGCCGATGCGATCAAGGCGTTCGAGGAAAACCACAGGCAGGCCAGCCCCTGGCTGTTCGGCGCGATCAAATAACCATGAGCTGCAGGGCGGGTGGCTTTCGCTCGAGGCTTGCAGCGTGAGGCTTTTCCCTTAAGGAAAAACGATGAGCAAACAGATTCTGGTTCTCCCCGGCGACGGCATCGGTCCGGAAATCATGGCCGAGGCGGTCAAGGTCCTGAAGCTGGCCAACGAAAAGTACCAGCTCGGTTTCGAGCTGAGCTATGACGAGTTGGGCGGCGCCGCAGTCGACAAGTACGGCGTGCCGCTAGCCGACGAAACCCTGGAGCGCGCGCGTCAGGCCGACGCCATCCTGCTCGGCGCCGTGGGGGGGCCGAAGTGGGATACCATCGAGCCGGCTCTTCGCCCGGAGCGCGGCCTGCTGAAGATCCGCTCGGCCCTGGGCCTGTTCGGCAACCTGCGTCCGGCACTGCTCTACCCGCAACTGGCCGAGGCCTCCACCCTCAAGCCCGAGGTGGTCGCTGGTCTGGACATCCTCATCGTCCGCGAACTGACCGGTGGCATCTACTTCGGCCAGCCGCGCGAAACCCGCGTGCTGGACAACGGCGAGCGCATGGCCTTCGACACCCTGCCGTACAGCGAGAGCGAGATCCGCCGCATCGCCAAGGTTGGCTTCGACATGGCCCGCGTACGTGGCAAGAAGTTGTGCTCGGTGGATAAGGCTAACGTACTGGCATCCAGCCAGCTGTGGCGGGCCGTGGTCGAGGAATTGGCCAAGGACTACCCGGATGTCGAGCTGTCGCACATGTACGTCGACAACGCCGCTATGCAGCTGGTCCGTGCGCCCAAGCAGTTCGACGTGATCGTCACCGACAACATGTTCGGCGACATCTTGTCGGATGAAGCTTCCATGCTCACCGGCTCCATCGGCATGCTGCCGTCGGCCTCGCTGGATGCCAACAACAAGGGCATGTACGAGCCATGCCACGGTTCGGCGCCGGATATCGCCGGCAAGGGCATCGCCAACCCGCTGGCGACCATCCTCTCGGTGTCGATGATGCTGCGTTACAGTTTCGGCCAGGCCGAGGTGGCCAATGCCATCGAGCAGGCGGTCAGCAAGGTGCTGGACCAGAAGCTGCGTACCGGCGATATCTGGTCGGAAGGCTGCCGGAAGGTCGGCACGGCCGAGATGGGCGATGCGGTAGTCGCGGCGCTCGCCAAGTTGTAAGCTTTCGGCTCGCATTTATGCGGGCCACTTTTTATACAGGTGCAGTTGCAATGAAACGTGTAGGTCTGATCGGTTGGCGCGGCATGGTCGGTTCCGTGCTCATGCAGCGGATGCTGGAGGAGCGGGACTTCGACCTGTTCGAGCCGGTGTTCTTCACCACTTCCAGCGTGGGCGGCCAGGGGCCGGCCATCGGCAAGGAAACCGCGCCGCTGACGGATGCCTACAGCATCGACGAGCTGAAGAGCCTCGATGCGATCATCACCTGCCAAGGCGGCGACTACACCAGCGAAGTCTTTCCCAAGCTGCGCGAGGCCGGCTGGCGGGGCTACTGGATCGACGCCGCCTCCAGCCTGCGCATGGCGGACGATGCGATCATCGTCCTGGACCCGGTCAACCGCAGGGTGATCGACCAGTCGCTGGACGCCGGCATCAAGAACTATATCGGTGGCAACTGCACTGTCAGCCTGATGCTGATGGCCCTGGGCGGCCTCTACGAGGCCGGTCTGGTCGAATGGATGAGCGCCATGACCTACCAGGCCGCCTCCGGCGCCGGTGCGCAAAACATGCGCGAGCTGATCCGCCAGATGGGCGCGATCAACGCGGTGGTAGCCACCGAACTGGCCGATCCGGCCAGCGCCATCCTCGAGATCGATCGCATGGTTGCCGAAGCCCAGCGCAGTGCCGAGTTCCCGGTAGACCATTTCGGTGTGCCGCTGGCCGGCAGCCTGATCCCCTACATCGACAAGGAGCTGCCCAACGGGCAGAGCCGCGAGGAGTGGAAGGGGCAGGCCGAAACCAACAAGATCCTTGGTCGCATCAAGAACCCGACTCCGGTCGACGGCATCTGCGTACGTGTCGGCGCCATGCGCTGCCACAGTCAGGCGCTGACCATCAAGCTGAACAAGGACGTGCCGATTGCCGACATCGAAGGGCTGATCAGCCAGCACAACCCTTGGGTGAAGCTGGTGCCGAACCATCGCGACGCTAGCATGCAGGAGCTGAGTCCGGCGACCATCACCGGTACCCTGACGGTTCCGATCGGACGTCTGCGCAAGCTCAACATGGGCTCGCAGTATCTCGGCGCCTTCACCGTCGGCGACCAGCTGCTGTGGGGGGCGGCCGAGCCGCTGCGGCGCATGCTGCGCATCCTGTTGGAGCGTTGACGGCTTCCAGGTCTTCACGGCAGACGAAAAGCGCCGCGGCAATGTCGCGGCGCTTTTCATTCTGACTTTCGGTTGTCCTTCGTGGCGAGTCGCTGTCTGCCGGCTCCTAACCCTCGGTCCATCTCCGTAGACTGCGCTTCCGTTCCAGGAGAATCCTTATGAATCCAGCCATCGATATTGCCGTGGTCGGCGCCACTGGCACCGTCGGCGCAGCTCTTGTCGAAATCCTCGAGGAGCGCGACTTCCCCGTTGGCCAGTTGCACTTACTGGCCAGTGCGGCCTCCGCAGGCAAGTCGGTGCCCTACAAGGGCCGCAACCTGCGGGTCAGGAGCGCCGAGGCGTTCGATTTCGCCCAGGTGCGCCTGGTCTTCTTCGCCGCCGGCGAAGCCGTGACCCGCCAGTACGCGCCGCTGGTTCGGGCCGCCGGCTGCGCGCTGATCGACTTGAGCGGCGGCTTGCCGCTGCAACAGGCGCCGCGGGTGGTGGCGGAGGTCAATCCCCAAGTGCTGCAGGGGCTCGATGCACCTTGCCAACTGACCAGCCCGGCGTCCCAGGCAATCGCCCTGGCTCTGGCGCTGGCACCCTTGCGTCCGCTCATGCAGTGGCAGCGCCTGAGCGTGACGGCCTGTCTGTCGGTATCCAGCCTCGGCCGAAAAGGGGTGACGGAGCTGGCCAGGCAAACCACCGAGCTGCTCAATGGGCGCCCGCTCGAGCCGCGCCTGTTCTACCGGCAGATCGCCTTCAATCTCCTCGGTCGAGTCGGCGAGATCGACTCGGCCGGGCATGCCGGGCTGGAAAGGCGTCTGGCAGAAGAGCTCCGGCAGGTGCTGGAGGCGCCCGAACTGAAGGTCGCTGCCACCTGCGTGATGGCACCGGTGTTCTTTGGCGAGAGCCTGAGTCTTGCCGTGCAGGCGCTGCAGGCGATCGATCTGCCTGCCGTGCAGGCTGCCCTGGAGCAGGCGCCGGGCGTTGAACTGATCGAGCCGGACGATTGTCCGACAGTGATCGGCGATGCGGTCGGTCAGGATGTTGTCTATGTGGGCCGGCTGCGCAGCGGGCTGGATGACGAGCGCGGACTCAATTTGTGGATTACGTCAGATAACGTACGGAAAGGCTCAGCACTTAATGCCGTGCAACTGGCCGAGTTATTGATAAAACAGGGTCTCTAAAAGATACTGGCCCGAATTCGAAGACCTATCCCTGCGTGGCACAAGCGACGTGGCCGGCGCGCTGTCGGACACAGTCAGGGTGCGCGGGTATCAAGTATCAGGCTCCTTTCTCTGCTCGGGAAATCACTCAAGGGATGCGTTATGGTTCGGGTTCGCAAACTGGCACTGGCAATCGCAGCGGCCTCGGCGCTGTCTTCTAGCGTAGCCCATGCATTGGGCCTTGGAGAGGTGACCCTGCGCTCTGCGCTGAATCAGCCGCTGGTTGCCGAAATCGAACTGCTGGAGGCGCGTGATGTTGGTTCCGAAGAGGTCGTCTCGGCTCTGGCTTCTCCCGAAGAGTTCAATAAGGTGGGCGTCGACCGCCAATATTTTCTGAGCGATCTAAAGTTCACCCCGATAATCAAACCCAATGGCAAGAGTGTCATTCGTGTGACCTCCACTAAGCCGGTGCGCGAGCCTTATCTGAACTTCCTGGTGGAGGTTCTCTGGCCCGGTGGTCGACTATTGCGCGAATACACCCTATTGCTCGATCCGCCGCTGTATTCGTCGCAGACAGCCATGTCTGCCGCGCAAAAGCCGCTGACCGAGCAGAAGGCCGGTGCCGTCTCTCGTGCCCCGGCTGCCGCCGCGGTGCCTCCAGCTGTGTCGCCTCGCCCGGCGACTTCCAGCATGCCCGCCGCCAAGGAGTACAAGACCAGAACCAACGATACGCTGTGGAAAATTGCCGAGCGTATGCGCACCTCGGGCACTATCAATCAGACCATGCTGGCGATTCAGGATCTGAATCCGCAGGCTTTCCTCGATGGCAATATCAACCGTCTGGTAAGTGGCCAGGTGCTGCGACTGCCCGACGAGCAGCAGATCCGCCGTCGTTCGAAAAGCCAGGCGCTGGCCGAGGTTGTCGCGCAGAACTCCGCCTGGCGCGAACGACGTGCCCGGCCGGCCGTCGCCTCGGCCCGCCAGCTGGATGCGACCCGTCGCACCGAGGCTGGTGCCGCACCAGCACGTGTAGAGACTGGCGACAGCCTGCGCCTGGTCGCAGCCGACAGCGGCAAGGCTGTCGCCGGCAGCGAAAAAGGGGCGGAGGGCAAAGGCTCTGCCGACAAGTTGGCGCTGGCCAAGGAAAATCTCGATGCGGCCCAGCGTGAAAACACTGAGCTGAAGAGCCGTATGGACGATTTGCAGAGCCAGCTGGACAAGCTGCAGCGCCTGATCACGCTGAAGGACGAGCAGTTGGCCAAGCTGCAGGCGAATCTGACGCAGCCGGGCCAGGCCGCCGAGGAGGCTGCCGAGCCTGCTGCTGTAGTGGCGTCGGAGCCTGCGGCAGCCACCCAGCCGGTGGCCGGACCTGCCGCCCCCGTTTCCGCGCCGGTGGCAGCTGCGACCTCAGGTGTGGAGGCAGTCGTCTCGGCTACTCCGTCAGGCGTCCCGCCTGCAGCGCCGACCGCCGCGCTCGAAACCGTCCCGGCGGTTCCCGTCCTGCCTGCTGCTGTCATGGAGGCTCCCGCGCCGCCGGCAGCCGAGTCGGTCGCCGCACCGGCAGCGCCGCAGCCTGTGCGTCCTGCCGTCGCCCCGGAGCAGCCGGTTGGACTGATCGATTCGATCCTGGACAGTCCGCTGTTGTTTCCTTCGCTGGGTGGTGGCGCCGCGGCAGCGCTGCTGCTCGGCTTGCTGGCGGCCCGTCGCCGGGCCGCGAAGAAGGCCGATCTTGAGGCTGACGAAGACGAGGCAGTGATAGCCGATGCCTGGCTGGATACCGGCTTGGCGCGGGCGGCCATCGAGCCCAGCCTGCTGAACGAGGTGCCTAGGGCCGGACAGGTGCAGGATGTGCTGGATGAGGCCGAGGAGCATATTGCCTACGGCCGTTTCAACGAGGCTGCCGAAGTATTGCAGGCTGCCTGCAGTGCCGAGCCCAAGCGCAGCGACCTTCGCCTAAAGCTGATGGAGGTCCAAGCGGAACTTGGCGACCGCGAGGGTTTCGCCCGCCAAGAGAGGGTGCTGCGCGAAGCCGCTGGCGTGCAGACTCAGGTCGATCACCTAAAAATGAAGTACCCGGCGATGGCGGGTTTCGCGACCGCTGCCCTGGCCGCCGGGTTGGACGTTCTCGAGGAAGAGGAAAACCTCTCCACGGTGACGCAAGAGCTTGAGCCGAGCCCACCTGTCTTTGCGGCCGATATCGATCTGAGTCTGGACGATCTGGAAGCCGAGCTGGAGAGGGATCTCCGGGGCTCCGGCCAGGGTGATGCTTCCTTGGTTCTGGATGACTTGACGCTGGATGGAGCGCTGCCGCCAGCCGTGTCCTCGGCGGAGCCTTTGGCCGAGGATTTCTCCTTCGACCTGGAGTTGCCCGAGGAGACTGCCAGTCTCGATCTGGAGAGTGATCTGAAGGGCCTCGCCCTGGATCTGGAGCTGCCGGTCGAGCCGGCTTCTGTCGGGAGCAAGGATTTCCTCAGCCTTGACCTGGACGCTTTCGACGCATCCGCCGTTACACAGGCCAAAATGACTCCCTCGGATAATGTGCTTCTCGAGGAGGGGCTGTTCGACAGCTTTGATCTGGCTGCGGATATCGATTTCTCCAGCGATGCGGATCGGGCTGTGCCGAAGCTCGAGCTGCCACTGGCTGACGCGCTGGAGGGCGAAGCAGCATCGAGCTTCATGACCCAACTGGACGAGCTGGATGTCGAGCTCGAGCAACTGGCTGCAGGTCTGGGAGAGGGGGCTGGGGAGGTGCAGCCGGTAGCGCATTCGCTGGGTGAGCTGGTGGAGGGTGAGGATTTCGATTTCCTGGCTGATGCAGACGAGATCGCTACCAAGCTGGATCTGGCCCGCGCCTATATCGACATGGGCGACAATGAAGGAGCCCAGGATATCCTGGATGAAGTATTAAATGAAGGAAACGAAACCCAGCGACAGGAAGCGCGTGAAATGTCCGCACGTCTAACCTGATCTATGTCTGAAATTGTACCGAGCGCGGCAGCCGAAGTGGCTGCCGCTGGCTTTTGCAGGGTTGTCCTGGGGCTCGAGTACCGGGGCGCCCGCTATCATGGTTTTCAGCGCCAGAATCCCAGGGTGCCTTCAATACAGGCAGCTCTCGAGTCGGCCTTGTCCAAGGTCGCCGGCGGCGTTCCGCTGAACGTGATGTGCGCCGGGCGTACCGATGCCCTGGTGCATGCCAGCGGACAGGTCGTGCATTTCGACACCCCGATCGAACGTAGCATGCACGCCTGGACCATGGGGGCCAACATGAACCTGCCGCCGGATATCAGCGTCACTTGGGCCAGGGAAATGCCGGCGCATTTCCATGCACGTTTTAGTGCGATGGCCCGGCGTTATCGCTATGTCATCTACAATGACCCGATCCGTCCAGCGCACATGGCTGAGGAGGTCACCTGGAATCATCGGCCGCTGGACATCGAGCGCATGCGCCTGGCCGCCCAGGCGCTGGTCGGCTGCCATAATTTCAGTGCTTTCCGCGCCCGCCAGTGCCAGGCCAAGTCGCCGATCAAGACGGTTCATCATCTACAACTGATCCAGCATGGTCGTTTGATCGTGCTGGACATCCATGCCAATGCCTTCCTGCATCACATGGTGCGAAATATCGCCGGGGTGCTGATGGCCATAGGTGCGGGCGAGCGGCCCGTCGAGTGGGCGAGGGAAGTGCTGGACGGTCGCCAGCGTCGCAAGGGTGGGGTGACGGCACATCCCTACGGCCTGTATCTGGTGCAAGTCGACTATCCGGAAGAGTTCGAGTTGCCGCAGCGTTACCTGGGGCCGCATTTCCTGTCGGGCCTGCCTGACTGTCGACAAGCATGATCGGCAGCTGGGCGGCCGATCATGCTTGCAGTAGGTGAGCCATTTGTTACCATTCGGAGCCTTACCGAGGGTGTAAACAAATTGGCAGCCGTTCGCAGCAAAATCTGTGGGATTACCCGAATCGAAGACGCCCTCGTGGCCGCCGAGGCAGGTGCCGACGCTATTGGTCTGGTCTTCTATTCGAAGAGCCCGCGTGCGGTGACGGTGCCGCAGGCGCAGGCGATCATCGCTGCTTTGCCGCCGTTCGTGACCATAGTCGGGCTCTTTGTCAACGCCAGCCGCTGTGAAATCGGTGAGATTTGCGCTGCGCTGCCGCTAGATCTCCTGCAATTCCACGGGGACGAAACGCCAGCCGATTGCGATGGCCATCGCCGGCCCTACATCAAGGCACTGAGGGTCCGTCCTGGCGAAGATATAGCTGCTCGTTGCCTCGAATACCACAATGCCAGCGGAATTCTGCTGGACACCTACCTTCCTGGTGTGCCGGGAGGAACCGGCGAGGCCTTCGACTGGTCACTGGTACCGCGGGCCTTGCCCAAGCCGGTGATCCTGGCCGGCGGGCTTACCGTGCAAAACGTGCGCACTGCAATCGCCCAGGTCGCGCCCTATGCGGTGGATGTCAGTGGCGGTGTCGAAGCGGGCAAGGGAGTGAAGGATGCCGGGAAGATCCGCGCCTTCATCCGCGAGGTGCGCCATGTCTGAACGTTTCGGCAAGACTGCGCTTTCCGCTTCCGGGGGGAGAAGGCGGTTGGACTGCCATGTGACGGCAGGCGATCCACCGCCGTCCATTAGCGAGCCGCCGATGCCACGAGACCGCCTTCCGTCGCGTATCGGCTCTGCTGTTCATGACGGCGCCATCTGGCGCCTGTCGCTCAGGTAGCCGCAGGCTGGCACGGCAGTGGGTTTCGGCCCGGCGGAATGATTGCCAGGGTACAGATCCCGCCGACCTGCGGGTACATTCGTGAATTTGCTCAAAAACAGGCATGGGGCCATGGGACGTCATGCGTCGGGTCCCCAAAGCTGTGGAGAACATCAAGCATGAGCAACTGGTTGGTAGACAAGCTGATCCCTTCGATCATGCGTTCCGAGGTGAAGAAAAGCTCAGTACCGGAAGGCCTCTGGCACAAGTGTCCGTCCTGTGACGCGGTGCTGTACAAGCCTGAGCTGGAAAAGACCCTGGAGGTCTGTCCCAAGTGTGATCACCACATGCGCATCGGTGCGCGCACCCGGCTGAACATTTTCCTCGACGTCGAGGGACGTGAGGAGATTGGTGCGGAGCTGGAGCCAGTGGACCGGCTGAAGTTTCGCGACAGCAAGAAGTACAAGGATCGCCTTTCCGCAGCGCAGAAGCAGACCAACGAAAAGGATGCGCTGATTTCCATGAGTGGCACCCTGCAGGGCATGCCGGTAGTCGCCTGTGCCTTCGAGTTTTCCTTCATGGGCGGCTCCATGGGGGCCATTGTCGGCGAGCGCTTCGTGCAGGCTGCCAACGTGGCCCTCGAGCAGCGTTGTCCTTTCATCTGTTTCGCCGCATCCGGCGGAGCGCGCATGCAGGAGGCGCTGATCTCGCTGATGCAGATGGCCAAGACCTCGGCGGTCCTGGCGCGTCTGCGCGAGGAGGGCATTCCGTTCATCTCGGTGCTGACCGACCCCGTCTACGGTGGCGTTTCCGCCAGCCTGGCCATGCTCGGTGATGTCATCGTCGCCGAGCCTCAGGCGCTGATCGGCTTCGCCGGTCCGCGGGTGATCGAGCAGACCGTGCGCGAGAAGCTGCCCGAGGGCTTCCAGCGCAGCGAGTTCCTGTTGGAGCACGGCGCCATCGACCTGATCATTCCCCGTCAGGAGTTGCGTTCGCGTCTGGCCCGTCTGCTGGCTCAGCTGACGCACCAGCCCATTTCCACGGCTGCAACCACTGAGACAGCCAGGGACACTGCTACCGACCTGGCCATGGATGCAGCCACGGCATGAGCGAACGCAGCCTTGCCGACTGGCTCGCCTATCTCGAGCGACTGCACCCTACGGCCATCGACATGGGCCTGGAGCGCTCGCGCGAGGTGGCGCGCCGACTGGGTCTGGGACGGCCGGCGCTGCGGGTGGTGACGGTCACCGGGACCAACGGCAAGGGCTCCACCTGTGCCTTCCTCGCCGCGCTGATAGGTGCGCAGGGACTGAAGGTCGGCTTTTACAGCTCCCCCCACCTGTTACGCTACAACGAGCGGGTGCGGATCGACGGCCGCGAGGCCGACGATGCCGAGTTGTGCCAGGCCTTTGCCGCGGTGGAAGCCGCACGTGGCGAGATTTCCCTGACTTATTTCGAGATGGGTACCCTCGCGGCTTTCTGGCTTTTCGAGCGCGCCGGGTTGGATGCCGTCGTGCTGGAAGTGGGCCTGGGTGGGCGTCTCGATGCAGTCAATCTGGTCGATGCCGACGTGGCGGTGGTCACCAGCATCGCCCTGGATCATGCCGACTGGCTGGGCGATACCCGCGACTCGGTGGCCTTCGAGAAGGCCGGCATCTTCCGCGTTGGCCGGCCTGCCGTTTGTGGCGAGCCGGATCCGCCGGTGCCTCTGTTGGAGCAGGCGGTATTGCTGGGCGCACCTCTCTACAGGCGCGGTCACGATTATGAGCTGACTCTCAGGGGCAGTGCCTGGGACTGGCACGGCTGCAATGCCGCAGGCGACAGGCTCGAGCTGCAGGCGATGCCGCAGCTCGAGCTGCCGGTGGAGAACGCGGCTCTGGCGCTGCAGGCCTATGCCTTGCTTGACCTGCCCTGGCAGGCCGAGTGCATCGTGACGGCGCTGAGCGCCACGCGCCTGAGCGGGCGTCTCGAGCGGCGCCACATTCGCTGGCAGGACAAGCGGCTGTCCTTCCTGCTGGACGTCGGACACAACCCCCATGCTGCGGCCTATCTGGCCGAGCGCCTTGCTGCGCGGCCGCCCGAAGGGCAACGCTTGGCGGTTTTCGGCCTGCTCGCCGACAAGGATCTGCCCGGCGTGCTGGAGCCCTTGCTGTCCCATGTCCGGCATTGGGCGGTGGCGCCGTTGTCAAGTCCGCGAAGCCGCTCCGCCCAGGAGCTCGTTGCTGTCCTGCAGAGGCGCAGGGCGCTGGTTGTGGCCTGTGCCGACGTCGCCGAGGCGCTGCAGGCACAATGCCGGCGGGCCGCCGAGTGTGATGAAATCCTAGTGTTCGGCTCTTTTTATTGTGTGGCCGAGACGCTGGAGTGGTTGAATCGGCAGGAGGAGAAACGAGATGGCCTGGCTGAATAAGAGGCTCAAGCAGCGGATGGTCGGCGCCTTGGTGTTGTTGGCACTGGCGGTGATCTTCCTGCCCATGCTGTTTACTCGCAAGGACGAGGTTCGGCAGGTGGTGGTCGAGGCACCGCCCATGCCGAAGGCCCCGCCTGCGCCGCGTGTCGAGCTGGATCCGATCGCGGTTCCGGAGCCGATGATTCTGCCTGAGGAGCCACAACCCTCCACAGCGATCGCCGGCACGCCGGCTGCCGCCGTGCCGAGCACTCAGGCGTCTCCGGCAGCTTCCGCCAGTGCGGCGGCCAAGACTCAAGCTGCCAATCCCACTCCGCCGCCGGCGAAGGCTAAGGTCGCCGAGCCAAGCCGTCTGGATGCCAACAGCCTGCCGGTCAGTTGGTCGGTCCAGTTGGCCAGCCTGTCCAATCGTGCCAACGCCCTGGCCTTGCAGAAGACCCTGCGCAGCCAGGGCTACAATGCCTACATCCGCCATGTGGACGGGATGAACCGGGTCTACGTCGGACCGCTGATCGACCGGAGCGAGGCCAACCGCCTGCGCGATCAGCTCAAGCGACAGCACAGTCTCAGCGGTTTCGTCGTGCGCTTTCAGCCCGAGCGCGGCTGAGCGGACGGCTTTGCCAGCCGGGCCTGGGGGGCTTTGAACCCAGAGTGGGTGTACTCTAGGACCGGCCAATGGACCTGGGTTATTACTCCAATCAGAGGGGCTCTGCTAGAATGCAGCGCCTTTTCATTCATGGGTTGAACCATGGTATTCACCTGGATCGATTGGGCGATCATCGCGATCGCCGCCGTTTCCAGCTTGATCAGCTTGACACGTGGCTTCGTCAAGGAAGCCTTGTCGCTGGTCACCTGGATCATCGCCGGCGTCATCGCCTGGATGTTCGGCGGAGCGCTCTCGCAGCATCTGGTCGGCTACATTGCCACGCCCTCGCTGCAGGTCATCGCCGCTTGCGCGATTCTTTTCGTGGCGACCCTGCTGATCGGCGCGCTGCTCAACTTCCTCATCGGCGAGCTGGTGCGCGTCACCGGCCTCTCCGGTACGGACCGTGTGCTCGGCATGGTCTTCGGCGCTGCCCGGGGGGGGCTGCTGGTGGTGCTATTGGTCGGCCTGCTCAGTCTGGCGCCGGTGCAGCAGGATGCCTGGTGGCAACAATCGATTCTGCTGCCCCATTTCCTGATGGTTGCCGACTGGTCGAAGAGTCTCATCCTCGGATTTTCCAGCCAGGGGCTTGCCAGTGGGATAAGCGTGCCACGCTGAGTTTCCGAAAGACAGATGGGGCCGGCCTCGGGCGGGTGCCCGGAATTAGCCTGAACTACTAGCAGGGGTTGCGTCACATGTGTGGCATTGTCGGTATTGTCGGTAAGTCCAACGTCAATCAAGCGCTGTATGACGCGCTTACCGTCCTTCAGCATCGCGGCCAAGATGCTGCCGGTATCGTCACCTGCCATGAGGGCCGGTTGTTCCTGCGTAAGGACAATGGCCTGGTTCGCGACGTGTTTCAGCAGCGGCATATGCAGCGCCTGGTCGGCCACATGGGCATCGGTCACGTGCGCTACCCGACGGCCGGAAGTTCCAGTTCGGCCGAGGCCCAGCCGTTCTACGTCAACTCCCCCTATGGGATCACCCTGGCGCACAACGGCAACCTGACCAACGTCGACCAGCTGTCCCAGGAGATCTACGAGTCCGACCTGCGTCATGTCAATACCAGCTCCGACTCGGAGGTGCTGCTCAATGTCTTCGCCCACGAGCTGGCGGTGCGCGGCAAGCTGCAGCCGACCGAGGAGGACGTGTTCGCCGCGGTTTCCGGCGTGCATCGTCGCTGCCGTGGTGGCTACGCCGTGGTGGCGATGATCACCGGCTATGGCATCGTCGGCTTCCGCGATCCCAATGCGATCCGCCCGATCGTCTTCGGTCAGCGCCAGACTGACGAGGGCGTGGAGTACATGATCGCCTCGGAAAGCGTTGCTCTCGACGTGCTCGGTTTCAGTCTGATCCGCGACTTGGCGCCAGGTGAGGCGGTTTATATCACCGAGCACGGCAAGCTGTTCACCCGCCAGTGCGCGGAAAATCCGAAGTACTCGCCGTGCATCTTCGAGCACGTCTACCTGGCGCGTTCCGACTCCTTCATGGACGGCGTCTCGATCTACAAGGCGCGGTTGCGCATGGGCGAGAAGTTGGCCGAGAAGATCCTCCGCGAACGCCCCGAGCATGACATCGATGTGATCATTCCAATCCCCGACACCAGCCGCACCGCAGCGCTGGAGCTGGCCAACCACTTGGGCGTGAAGTTCCGCGAGGGCTTCGTCAAGAACCGCTATATCGGCCGCACTTTCATCATGCCGGGGCAGGCGGCGCGCAAGAAGTCCGTGCGCCAGAAGCTCAACGCCATCGACCTTGAGTTCCGCGGCAAAAACGTCATGCTGGTGGACGACTCCATCGTGCGCGGCACCACCTGCAAGCAGATCATCCAAATGGCCCGGGAGGCCGGCGCCAAGAAGGTCTACTTCTGCTCGGCGGCGCCGGCGGTGCGCTATCCCAACGTGTACGGCATTGACATGCCCACTGCCCATGAATTGATCGCCCATGGTCGCAGCACCGAAGAGGTGGCCGAGCTGATCGGTGCCGACTGGCTAGTCTACCAGGATCTGTCCGACCTGATCGATGCGGTCGGCGGCGGTAAGGTGAAGATCGACAACTTCGACTGTGCCGTCTTCGATGGCAAGTATGTCACCGGGGACATCGACGAGGCCTACCTGGAGCGGATCGAGAGGGCCCGCAACGATGCCAGCAAGGCCCGCAACAATGCGGTCAGTGCGATTATCGACCTGTACAACAATTGAGCGGCAAGTGAGAAAGCTTGAAGCTCCGAGTGGCGACTGCCGCTCTCATGCGAGGGGAAGGATTATGACGATCGAGTGGGATGCCGGACGACTGGACAGCGACTTGGAGGGTGCCGGTTTCGCCACCCTGGCGGTGCGTGCCGGCCAGCAACGCACTCCCGAGGGAGAGCACGGCGAGGCCCTGTTCCTGACCTCCAGCTACGTGTTCCGCAGCGCCGCCGAAGCGGCTGCCCGCTTTGCCGGCGAGCAGCCCGGCAACGTCTATTCCCGCTATACCAACCCCACCGTGCGCACCTTCGAGGAGCGGATCGCTGCCCTGGAGGGTGCCGAGCAGGCGGTTGCCGCCGCGTCCGGCATGGGTGCCATCCTGGCCATGGTGATGAGCCTGTGCAGCGCCGGCGACCATGTGCTGGTGTCGCGCAGCGTGTTCGGCTCCACCATCAGCCTGTTCGACAAATACTTCAAGCGCTTCGGCATCGAGGTGGACTATCCGCCGCTGGCCGACCTGGATGCTTGGGCGGCGGCTTGCAGGCCGAACACCAAGCTGTTCATCGTCGAGTCGCCGTCCAACCCGCTGGCCGAGCTGGTGGACATTGCCGCCCTGGCCGACATCGCCCACGCCCGTGGCGCACTGCTGGTGGTGGACAACTGCTTCTGCACCCCGGTGCTGCAGAAGCCGCTGGCGCTGGGCGCCGATATCGTCATCCACTCGGCGACCAAGTACATCGACGGCCAGGGTCGTTGCCTCGGCGGCGTGGTGGCCGGCAGCGCCAAGCTGATGCAGGAGGTGGTCGGCTTCCTGCGCACCGCAGGCCCGACCCTCAGTCCCTTCAACGCCTGGCTGTTCCTCAAGGGGCTGGAAACCCTCAGGGTGCGCATGCAGGCACACTGTGCCGGTGCTCAGGCTCTGGCCGAGTGGCTGGAACGGCAGCCGCAAGTGGCCAGGGTCTACTACGCCGGCCTGTCCAGCCATCCGCAGCATGAATTGGCCAAGCGCCAGCAGGGCGGTTTCGGCGCGGTGGTCAGCTTCGAGGTCAAGGGTGACAAGGCGGCTGCCTGGCGGGTCATCGACAATACCCGAATGATCTCCATTACTACCAATCTGGGTGACACCAAGACCACCATCGCCCATCCGGCTACCACATCCCACGGCCGTCTGACCCCGGAAGCGCGGGCCGCAGCCGGGATCAGCGACAGCATGATTCGCGTAGCGGTCGGGTTGGAGGAGATCGAGGATATCAAGGCCGACCTCGCCCGCGGATTGGCCGTGCTGTGATCGACCTGAGCCTGGAGACTGGCAGGCCGCAGAGTAACGGCAAGGTCGCTCTGGTCAGCGGGGCGGTGCGCGGCATCGGGCTGGGCATCTCTGCTTGGCTGATCGCCGAGGGCTGGCAGGTGGTGCTCGCCGACATCGACCGCAAGCGCGGCTCCAAGGTGGCCAGGGCGCTGGGCAGTAGTGCCTGGTTCGTCGGTATGGACGTCGCCCAGGAAAGCCAGGTGGCACTGGGGATGGCCGAGGTGCTCGGCCAGTTCGGCCGTCTCGACGGCCTGGTCTGCAACGCCGCCGTCGCCGATCCCGGCAATCCTCCGCTGGCAGAGCTGAAGCTCAACCACTGGAACCATGTGCTGGGGGTGAACCTGACTGGTCCGCTGCTGCTGGCCAAGCACTGTGCGGCCTATCTGCAGGCGCATCGTGGCGCCATGGTCAATATTGCCTCGACCCGCGCGCACCAGTCCGAGCCGAACTCAGAGGCCTACGCGGCCAGCAAGGGCGGCCTGCTGGGGCTCACTCATGCCTTGGCGATCAGCCTCGGGCCCGATGTACGGGTGAATGCTGTCAGCCCCGGCTGGATCGATGCGCGCAGCCCCAGCGAGCGTCATCAGGCGCCGCTGTCCGCACAGAGCCACGCCCAGCATCCTGCCGGCCGCGTGGGGACGGTCGAGGATGTCGCCGCCCTGGTCGCCTGGCTGCTGTCTGATCGGGCCGGCTTTGTCACTGGCCAGGAATTCATCGTTGACGGTGGCATGACGCGCAAGATGATCTACCTGGACTGATTTCCGCGCATTCAGGCTTCCTCTCCTGGTTTTTGGGATGTGCGCACTATTTTGGTGCTCTTGTGGAGAGTTTCGCGCCATTGTGCGTCTTTTTTCTTTCGCGGGATTGAACATGGGGAGGCGCGGCCTTGTCATGTCCCCGGCAATTATTGGTTGTTCCTTGGTAAAAAATCAGGCTGGCTGTTGACTTGGCTCTGATTCATGAGTAAATTGCGCGCCACCTCGCAAGGCGACGGCTGATTAGCTCAGCTGGGAGAGCACCTGCATCACACGCAGGGGGTCGGCGGTTCGATCCCGTCATCAGCCACCATAGCTTGCGAGAGATGGACGAAAGTCCAACCGACATGCAGCGGTAGTTCAGTCGGTTAGAATACCGGCCTGTCACGCCGGGGGTCGCGGGTTCGAGTCCCGTCCGCTGCGCCATATAAAAAAGCCTTCAGATAATAATATCTGAAGGCTTTTTTATTGAACTCGCTTTTTAATTTAATGGTCATCTGATTCGTCTAGGCTTTTTTGGCATGGACTTTGTCTGTTGCCTTTCCAAATAACCAGCCGATCAGGAGCGATCCCTATGGATGACTATCAAGAAGAACTGCTCGAATTCCACGCTGCCGAACGGGATCCCGCGGATCCCCCGGAACCGGCGGAAGACGCCACCGAAATGTGAGTACTCGGCCGTGTGTCTGCAGTCACCGGCTCTCCGCCGGAAGGCTTGTCGAGAGTTGCGGAATGACCCGGATATTCAGCAGATGGCTGCCAGGCGCTTTCCTTTCCTGTGCAGGAGCTGACCATCCGCAGCAGCCCGCCAGGTCTTCGAATGGCCACAGGCGGCCCCGCAGGAACAGCGCAATGCTGGTTTTCGTACCGGCTGTCCTCACCAGGCTGGGTGACTGGCATCCCTTGCGGCTGACCAGTACCTTCATCTTCTCCGTGTGAACCTCTTGTACCGTGACCTGCCCGGTAGCCTTTGCCAGGCAAGGTTGCGCATGGGGCGGACCGAGCAGATTGCCGTCCGGGCCGAAAGCCGGGGCAAGGTTATAGAGCGGACCCTTGCCTGTGCGCAGTTTGCCGTTCTCCAGGCGAGGCTCGGGCAGTAGCAGGGAGCCCGCCAGCAGGGTGATGCGATACTCCCGGGCCAGGGAGCCGAAAAGCTGCTGGTAGTCGCGGGCCATCCCTTCCGCCTTCATGCGCAGCAGGGTTTCCCCCATTCCGGGAAAACCTTCGCTCTGCAGCCAGGCCCAGGCCAGTCGGTGTGGATTGTCTAGGGCCAGCCATGCCTGGGCTTCGGGAAGGCTCCGGGCGCTGTAGAGTTCGACCCTTTCGTCGCCGAGCAGCAGCCAGGTCCCGATCTGGTCGGGCAGAGCGACCACGCTGTGCTCGTTGAGCAAGCCACTGCCACGCGCCCTGTCCAGAATGGCGGCGAGTTTTAGACGCAGATGCTCCGGGCTCCGATAGTCGCTGGGAAACAGCTCGGGACGGATGGCCAGCAGATTGGCCTTGGAGTCCACCGTTCCCTCTTCGTAAATGAGCGCACTGCGCAGGTCGGTGAGGTAATGTCCGGCCGAGCGTGGTGCGCTCCAGTTCGCATAGATGCCGAGGAGGGCGGCGAGGATCAGCAAGGCCAGAATGGACTGGAGTTTGCGCATGAGCTGGATGGCGGCGGGAAAATTCCCTCAGGGTAGGGTGGGATGTCAAGAATGCCAAGCCGCCGATGGCTCTTGCGGAACGGATGAGAGTAATTGTGTATCAAAAGGCTATCATTGAGTGTTTCACAGTTTCGCCCTATGGCCGTCGGGCGTGGACGCCGGTCCGAGTGACTGCCGATTGCTTCACGCTGCCGCTTGGCTTTTTTTACCTAGACTTGGTTTGCCTTGCGGAACAGCCGGCGCTGCGGTCTGAAACCATGCGTCAGAAATAACACGATAAGGGACCAAGACCGTGCAGAAAAAACTGAAAATGGTTGAGGCCGTGATGTTCTTCAATGAACATGGCGTATGTCGGGAAATGCTCTTGCCGGAGTTCGAAGCCGTACTCGATGGAGTCGTTGGTCTGCCAGATCTGGCCGATCAACAGGTGCGTCTTGCCTACCTGCTTATTTCTCCCGGACTCGAGGTGCGAGCTGCCGTCTTCTTTCATCTGGATTTCGACGAAGATGGTGCAGCCGATTCCGGTTGGAATATCCCCTTGCGGCAACTGTCGGAGCGCGCTGGCCCGGGTATGGATCTCGGTGCCGGACCGATCCGCCTGGTCTGCCACAGTCAGTGCCCGGTGCCCTGGCATCGGATGCATCTGTGGGATCCCGAACCGCAAGATCTGCTGTCGTTGCGTGATGCGGCCAAGCGCAACCACCTCGGTTTGCTCGGCGAAGAGGAAGGAGTATCGACGGCTGGTGGGGCTTCGTCGCGCTTGCAACCGGCCAGGAACCAGGGGCCGCTTCCAATCGCCGGTGTCCTGCCCGGCAAGGACCGGAGTGACGGGCAGCGCCAGAAGACTGCCTGCCTGATCAAACGACAACGCCTGTATATCCGTGATCTGAACCGCTACCACGAGGAGGCGCTGGGAGGGCTGAAGCAGGCCGCTGAGCGCCAGGCCAAGGCCCAGCAGGCCGAGGTGCAGCAGTTGCGCGAACAGCTGCATCGACAACAGGAGCTGAATGCCAGCCTCGAGACGCAACGGCAAGCCCAGTCCGAGTCCCTTGCGCGAGCATGACGCACAGGCGGACGAGCAGCTTCGCATCCAGCAGGCGCTGCAGGGCCGAGTGGGTGAACTCGGAGCCGAGCTGGCTGCCCACAAAGAGTGGGAGATGCAGGGGCAGGAGGAAACTCTCAGGCTCAGGCATGAGCAGCTGGCGGCCCAGGGTGTCGAGCAGGCACTCGAGAAGCTGGCCAGCCTGGGCCTGACCTTCGTGGTCTACCATCCCGGTGCGGGTCACCTGACAATTCCGCTGCAGGACATCGCACGCTACCAGGAGAACCCCATGACCTACGTCGCGGCCAAGTGCTCGGTCAGCGAAGAGCAGTACCGCCAGTGGCTGGACCATTTCCAGCAGCCGGCCTGCGTGGCCGGGTTGTCCGGCGGCAGGCGTTGCGCACTGCCGATCGACCGAGTCGACAGTCCCCTGCGTTTCGTCGCGGGTGAATCCAACTGCTGTTCGCGGCACAAATCGGGTAGCCGCCTGCGCAACGCCAGCTGAGTCCCGGTGCTGGACATCTGCTGGTCGCCGCAGGCTCCACTTCAGCCCCTTGCGCTCGACTGGCTGGCTGCTGCCGGCGTCCAGGTCGGCGTGCTGCGGCTCGACCTGATCGACCCGCTGATCTCCGGCAATAAATGGTACAAGCTGGTGCCCCATCTGGCGGCTGCCACACGCCAGGGGGCAAGGGGGTTGATCAGCCTGGGCGGCCCTCATTCCAATCACCTGCACGCGCTGGCTGCGGCAGGGCAGCGTTTCGCCTTCCCCACGGTGGGTCTGCTGCGCGGCGAGCCCTGCGAAACGCCGACCGTGAGTGATCTGCAGACCTTTGGCATGCGCCTGCACTGGCTGGGCTACAGCGGTTATCGGGCACGCCATCGGGAGGGTTTCTGGAATGCTTGGCGCGACTGCTATCCCCATCTGCATCCGGTAGCGGAAGGTGGTGGCAGCCTGATCGGTGCGCAGGGTTGCAGGGTTCTGCGGGAAATGCTGTTGTCCCGGTTGGAGGCACTCGGCTGGTCCGATTATCACGGCTGGTGGCTGGCTGCCGGTAGCGGAACCACGCTGGCCGGCCTGGTCCTTGCCGAAGCCGGGGCACATCCGGTCCATGGCGCCTTGGCGGTGCCGGCGAGTCACGGCGTGGCGCCGCAGGTCCGAGCGATTCTCGCCGCGGCTGGCGTGGCCGATACCGGTTATCGTCTACTGGACGCCAGTCGTGCTGGGTTCGCCCGGCTCGACGCGGAGCTGGCGCGCTTCATCCTCGACAGCGAGCGGGAGGGGGGCATTCCCCTAGACCCCGTCTATACCGGCAAGGCCCTGCTGGCACTGCGCGAGGAGGTCGAGCGGGGCGGGATTCCCCACGGCAGCCGGCTGGTTTTCGTGCACACCGGCGGGCTGCAGGGGCGGCGGGCGCTGGCCGAGCGCCTGCAGATGCTGGGTTCCCGGGACTGATCCCGCGCTAGGGGGCGTCCGGCCAGCTATCGCCAACCAGAAATACCCGCTCCGCCTCGAGCCACTCGCCGGTTTCGCCCACGATCAGCCGGGCCAGCAATTGTGCCGGTGCTTCAGGCTCCAGCCTCGCGTACCAGGCTTGCAGAGTCTCCCGTGTCCAGAGATCCGCCATCTCGAAGCGGACCGGAGCTAGCCAGGCGTGGCGGGGCAGGGGTTGCCAGTGACCAGCGGGACCGCTGGCCAGAAAGTCCAGCCAGTCGCGTCGGGCTAGCCAGCGACCGCGCAGGTGCGCCGGATTGGCGCCGTCGGGGGACGGGCAGCCATCCGGCCAGGGATAGAACAGATAGCCGCCGAGCCAGCCGCTGGCCTGCAGGTCGGCGATGCCGAGCTGGTTTAGGATGACCTGTGCCGCCGGACTGCTCGATAGCGGTAGCTGATGCCGGCCGAGGCGTTCCAGCTTGAGGTCGAGCCGGTCATGCCGGCCGGGGCCGATCCACCGGGCCGGATGGTGGCCAGCGCTTCCTGCCGGCCCGAGATAGAGCTTGATCGCCAGTTCCAGGTGATGTACCCCTTCGGCATCCTGCAGCAGCAGGTCCAGCTCACCCAAAGTGCTGCTGCCCAAGCGAATCGGCAGGTTGGCGGCGAGCAGGCGGACCCCCGGCGCGCTGTTCAGGGCGAACTGCCAGAGCCGCTCGTAGTAGAGGCCCAGGCGGCGCGTCGGGTGCTGCGCCAGCCAGGCGTCCAGCGGAGTGCTGCAGGCATCCAGCGCCTGCAGCCAGTCGGCCAGGCCGGCCGGGTCGCGCGCCCAGTGGCTGGCCGCCAGCGGATGGCGCTGCGGCCAGGGAGTGGCGGAGAGCAGGGGCGGCGACAGCAGGGTCCAGGCCAGGTCGCGTACCGGGGGCTGGCGAAGGCGCGCAGGGAGATCGGCGAGGCTGCCGAAAGGCCCCGTTTCCCCCCCGTTGGGGGTGGTTTGCCGCTCTGCCCAGCTTTCCCGCATAATCGCCTCTTGCCTGTAATCGCAGCCCCCCGCAGGAGCCCCATGGAGCACTTTCGCAATATTGGCATCATTGGTCGCCTGGGTAGCACCCAGGTGGTGGACACCATCCGCCGACTGAAGAAGTTTCTCCTTGACCGACACCTGCATGTGATTCTCGACGAAGGTATTGCCGAACTCCTGCCCGGGCATGGTCTGCAGGTGTCCTCGCGCAAGCAGCTGGGCGAGGTCTGCGACATGGTCATTGTCGTCGGCGGCGACGGCAGCATGCTCGGCGCGGCGCGCGCCCTGGCCCGCTACAAGATACCGGTACTGGGCATCAACCGCGGCAGCCTGGGTTTTCTCACCGACATCCGTCCCGACGAGCTGGAGACCAGGGTCGCCGAGGTGCTCGACGGCCAGTACACCGTGGAAAGCCGCTTCCTGCTGGAAGCCCAGGTGCGCCGCAAGCTGGAGCCGATCGGTCAGGGCGATGCGCTGAACGACGTGGTGCTGCACCCGGGCAAGTCGACGCGGATGATCGAGTTCGAGCTGTACATCGACGGGCAGTTCGTCTGCAGCCAGAAGTCCGACGGTCTGATCGTCTCCTCACCGACCGGCTCCACCGCCTACGCCCTGTCGGCCGGCGGGCCGATCATGCATCCCAAGCTGGACGCCATCGTCATCGTGCCCATGTATCCGCACACCCTGTCGAGCCGGCCGATCGTGGTCGCCGGTAACAGCGAGCTGAAGATCGTGGTGTCGCCGAAGATGGACATCTACCCCCAGATTTCCTGCGATGGGCAGAACCATTTCACCTGTTCGCCCGGCGACATAGTCACCATCAGCAAGAAGCCGCAGCGGCTGCAGTTGATCCACCCGCTGGACCACAACTACTACGAGGTGTGCCGGACCAAGTTGGGCTGGGGCAGCCGTCTGGGCGGTGGCAGCTAATGCTAGTGGATCCGCTACGCAGTTACGACCTGATCGGCGACATACATGGCTGCGGCCATAGCCTGGAGGCCCTGCTCGAACGCCTTGGCTATCGGCGCCAGGGCGGTGTATGGCGCCATCCGTGGCGGCTGGCGCTGTTCGTCGGCGACATCGTCGACCGCGGCCCGTGCATCCGCGAGGCCCTGCATCTGGTGCACGACATGGTCGAGGCTGGTCAGGCGCTGTGCGTTATGGGCAACCACGAGTACAACCTGCTGGGCTGGTCCACCGAGGCGCCGGCCGGCAGCGGCCAACAGTACGTGCGCGAACACACCGTGCGCAACGAGCACCTGATCCACGAGACGCTGACGCAGCTCGCCAACCACCCGGGCGACTGGCATGCCTTCCTCGGTTGGTTCTACGAGCTGCCACTGTTCATCGACGCCGGCCGTTTCCGGGTCGTGCATGCCTGCTGGGATGCCAGCCTGATCGAGCCGTTGCGCCGGCAATACCCGGATGGACGGATCGACGAGCCTTTCCTGAAGGACTCTGCGCTGCCCGACAGTTTTGCCCACCAGGTCTTCGAACGCCTGCTGCGCGGCATCAACATGCGCCTGCCCCACGGCATGACGCTGACCGGGCGGGACGGTCTCACCCGCGAGACCTTCCGTACCAAGTTCTGGGCGGACGAACCGCTGACCTACGGCGATATCGTCTTCCAGCCGGACGCCTTGCCCGAGCTCGTCGCACAAATGCCGATTTCCCAGGCGCACAGGACCGAGCTCCCATCTTATGGCGCCGATCAGCCGCCGCTGTTCGTCGGACACTACTGGCGCCGCGGAGAGCCGACGCTGATTCGTCCCAACCTGGCTTGTCTCGACTACAGTGCGGTGATGTTCGGCAAGCTGGTGGCCTACCGGCTGGACCAGGAAACCCGACTCGATCCCGACAAGTTCGCCTGGGTCGAGGTGGAGCGCCCGGAGGCTCCCCATGAATACAGCGATTGAGGCCTTGCGTCTGCCGCTGGGGATCGATCTCAGCGGTTTCGTCGCCCTGTTGCAGCGTCTGGGCGTGCCGCACCGGGTCAGCGAGGATGGCGGCGAGCAGGTGCTCTGGGTTCCCGATGCCCGCCTGGCCCAGGAGGTGAGCCTGCTCTATGCACGCTTTCCCGAGGGCGATCCGCAGGCGATGCTGGCGCCGCCCCGCCGCGCATCCGGCATTTTCCGCCAGCTGCGCCACAGTCCGCTGACCTCCCTGATGCTGCTCGCGACCCTGCTGGTGGCGGCCCTGACCCTGCTTGGGGAAAATCTCGCCACCGTCGGCTGGCTGACCTTCCAGGAGTTCTACATCCAGGGCGACTACCTGTATTTCGTTCCCCTGGCGGAAAGCCTTGCCGCCGGGCAGTGGTGGCGCCTGCTGACGCCGATGCTGATCCACTTCGGCTGGCTGCACCTGGCGATGAATGCGCTCTGGTACTGGGAGCTGGGGCGGCGCATCGAAGCGCGCCAGGGCGCCCTGATGGTGCTGCTCCTGACCCTGCTGTTCAGCCTGGCATCCAACGTCGCGCAATATCTGTTTGGCGGTCCGGCGCTGTTTGGTGGCTTGTCCGGAGTGCTCTACGGCCTGCTTGGCCACTGCTGGATCTTCCACCGGCTCTCGCCCGATGCAGCCTATCGCCTGCCGCCGGGGGTGGTGGTGATGATGCTGATCTGGCTGCTGGTCTGCCTGTCCGGCCTGGTCACCGCCCTCGGGCTGGGTGCCATCGCCAACGCCGCGCATGTCGCCGGACTGGTCGCCGGCTGCCTGACCGGCGCCATCGGCGGCGCCTGGGCGCGCCGCAGAGGCTGAGTCCGGGGCTTCAGAGAAGGTCGAGCGGATATTCGACGAACAGCCAGATCTCGTTCAGATCGTGGCCAAGGTCGCGGCTGGTGCGGTAGATCGAGCCGTAGAGGTTGATCGACAGGTCCTTGGCTGCGCCTTCCGGCACCACGTATTGGATCTGGTTGTAGAACTCCCGCTCGCTCGCCGTGCCGTCCTGGCCGGTGTCGATCTTGCTGCCACGGACATAGGCGGTCTTCCAGCTCAGGCCCGGCACCCCGTAGTCGGCGAAGTCCAGCTCGTAGCTGAGCTGCCAGGAGCGTTCGTCCTTGCGGTTGAAGTCGGAATAGAAGGCGTTGGCCAGATAGTTGGCATCGCCACCGTCACCGAAGTCGAAATCGTAACCGTGGGTGACCGGCTGGCCATTCTCGTCTAGGTTCTCGATGCCGCCAATGGAGCGCTGCCAGGCGAGGATGACGGCATGGGCACCCCAATGGTAGGTGACCATCAGACTCCAGATGCGGTTGTCCTCGTCCTTGCCGGTCTGGGTGTAGTCCCGCTCGTAACGGGTCCGGTAGAAATCGAAATCGAACTCCAGGGAGCGCTCTTCGGCCAGGGGCAATTGCCAGGCGATATTGGCATAGCGCTTCCTGGCCACCTCCTCGATGTCGGAGAAGTACAGGGCGGCGCTCAGCTGGTCGCTGAATGCGTAACTGCCGCCGACGAGCTCGATCGATTCCAGTTCCCGCCCCGGCACATCCCATCCGCTGTGGTTGTTGTCATTCTGCGCCGTGAAGCGCCCGGCGTGCAGGGTCAGACCGTCGATCTCCTCGCTGGTGAGCAGGGTTCCATGGAAGGTCTGCGGCAACAGGCGGGAGCTGTCGTAGGACAGCACCGGCAAGGCGGGGAGCTGGTCGCCGTATCTCAGTACCGTATTGGAAAAACGCAGTTTGAGGGCGACGCCAAGCTCGCCCAGATCCTCTTCGGTATTGCCGTTGCTGTCGGTGGGGAAGTAGGCAATGTCGCCATCGTCGCGGCTCTTGCCGGTGTCGAGCCGAACGGCGAACAGGCCGTAGGCGTCCAGCCCGATGCCGAGGAGGCCTTGGCTGAAACCGGATCTGAAGGTGGCGATGAAGGCCTGGGCCCAGCGGGACTGGTCCCGCACGCCGTCCTGATTGTCGCGATACACGTAGCCATTGCGCAGCAGCAGGCTGGCGCTGGCGTCTTCGACGAATCCCCCGGGCTCCGCCGGGCTGGCGACGGCCTCCCGGAAAACCGTCGCGGCCAGGCTCAGGGCGATCAGCTTCCATCCGATCCTTGCGGGCATCGGGATGCGGCTCCTGTTGATTTGTATTCGCTGTCGTGCGCTTGGGGCGTCGTTTTCGAGCGGCAGCGGTCATTGCTTGGCGGTGAATCGAATGTAGCTTAGCCGGTCTGGCGTCGGTGGATGTGCGATGCGCTGGACGATGGAGACCGGCTTGCCTGCTTTTACAGGCTTAAGCGTTTGTTAAGGGTGGGGCACAAGAATGTTCCTAATCCCCTACCCCTTGAGGTCTGCAAGATGGCGCTGTCATGGGAACAGCACAAACCGCTGGCACTGATCGGGCGCCAGCGGACGCTGAGTGTGCACCTGGTCAGGCCATATCCGGGCTCGACCCGTCGCCGCGAGCTGGAAGCCTTCATTCACGCCCGCTTCGCCGACTACTACGCAGCGCGCATCCATCATTTCATGCCCTGTTTGCTGGGCTTCGAGGATGAGGACGGAGAGATGCAGGCGGCGGCTGGTCTGCGTCCTGCCATAGGGGGGCAGGGTCTGTTTCTCGAGCGTTATCTGGATGAGCCCATCGAGAGCGTTGTTACCGACCGCACGGGCTTGCCAGTGGCACGCAAGGATATCCTCGAGGTGGGCAATTTCGCCGCCCAGGGACCCGGCGGGGCGCGCCTGCTGATCACCGCGCTGACCGACCTGGTGGGCACGCAGGGCTTTCGCTGGGTCGTCTTCACCGGGACGGCGATGCTGCTGAACAGCTTCCAGCGCCTGGGCCTGCCGCTGGTCGAGCTGGGTCCGGCGGACCCGGCCCGCATGGGGGCGGATCTGGCTGACTGGGGCCGTTATTACGACACGCATCCTGAGGTCATGGCGGCGAACGTCGCCGAGACCCACAAGCGCCTGCAGTCCTCCGGCGTCTACCAGCGCCTGGGGTATCGGCCACTGTATCGGGAGATCGCCGATGTCGCCTGCGGTTGAGTCCTTCTGGCAGATCCTGGCGGCCCATGGCGAGCGGCCGGCCTTGCAGGAGGGCGAGCGTCGGCTGAATTACCGTCAGCTGCTCGACGAGGCCGGGGAGCGAGCCGGACATCTGCGGCGAATCGGTGTCCGGCGCCTGTCGCTGGAGCTGGACAACGGCATCGAGTGGGTGCTGTGGGATCTGGCGGCGCTGCGGGCCGGTGTCGTCTGCATTCCCCTGCCGGGATTCTTCTCCGTGGATCAGCAGCGCCATGTGCTGGACAATGCCGGCGTCGATACGCTGATCGCCGCCGACCTCTCCCGGCATGCGCTCCTGGGCTTCCTGCCGCTGGCCGAGCAGCTCGCGCAGCGTCGGCCGCAACAGGTCGCCGAGCTGCCGGCAGGGACCGTGAAGATCACCTACACCTCCGGCACCACCGGCCAGCCGAAAGGCGTTTGCCTTGATGCCGACCTGCAGTTGCGCGTGGCGGCAAGCCTCTGGCAGGTCTGCGGGCCAAGCGGGATCGAGCGTCATTTGTGCGTGCTGCCGCTGGCGGTCCTGCTGGAGAGCGTCGCCGGTCTCTATGCGCTGCTGCTGGGCGGGGCACTGGTCGAGCTGGCAGCGCTGGCCCAGGTAGGCCTCGAAGGCGCCAGCCGCTTCGATCTGCCGCGCTTTCTCGGGGCATTGCAGCGCAGCCGTCCGAACAGCCTGATCCTCCTGCCGCAGCAGCTGCTGGCCTGGGTTACGGCCCTGGAAAGCGGCCAGCCGCTGCCGGATTCCCTGCGCTTCGTTGCGGTCGGCGGCGGGCGGGTTGCGCCGCAGCTGCTGGAGCGCGCCGAGGCCCTCGGCCTGCCGGTGTTCGAGGGCTATGGGTTGTCCGAATGCGCCTCGGTGGTCTGCCTGAATACCCCCGGACAGCGCCGTATCGGCAGTGTCGGCCGGCCGCTGGCGCACCTGGCGGTGCGCCTGGCCGAGGATGGCGAAGTGGAGGTTCGCGGCGCGCGGATGCTCGGCTACCTCGGCGAGCCGGCGCCGGCCGGCGACTGGCTGGGCACTGGCGATCTCGGCCACTTCGAGGGCGACTTCCTGATCCTGCACGGGCGCAAGAAGCACCAGTTCGTCACCGCCTTCGGGCGCAACGTCAATCCGGAATGGGTCGAGGCCGAGCTGATGCAGCAGTTGCCGATCGCCCAGGCCTGGCTGCACGGCGAGGCGCAGGTGGCCAACGTGGCAGTGCTGCAGCCGCGCTCGGCCGAGATCACCGACGAGGCGCTGGCGCAGGCCGTGGCACGGGTCAACGCCGGCCTGCCGGACTATGCCCGCGTCCACCACTGGCTGCGTGCCGAGCAGCCGTTCGGCGTCGCCAACGGCCTGGCCACCGCCAATGGCCGGCTACGCCGGGGGGCGCTGCTTCAGCGTTACCGGGCGGCCATCGAGCATGTGCTGGCCACCCTCATCCCTTGAAGGAGACAGCATGGATTTCCATACGAGGTTGCAAGAGCAGACTGCAGCCGAGCGCGACTACCTGCTGGCGGCGCCGCTCATCGGGCAGGCTCTGCAGGGACAGCTCAGTCTGGCCAGCTACCTGGCGTTTCTCGGCCAGGCCTACCACCACGTCAAGCACACCGTGCCGCTGCTGATGGCCTGCGGCGCGCGCCTGCCCGAGTGGCTGGAATGGCTGCGCGAAGCGATCGCCGAGTACATTGAGGAGGAATACGGCCACCATGAGTGGATCCTCAACGACATCCGTGCCTGCGGCGGAGATGCCGAGGCGGTGCGCAAGGCCACGCCCAACCTGCCCACCGAGTTGATGATCAGCTACGTCTACGACCGCATCAACCGCGGCAGCCCGGTGAGTTTCTTCGGCATGGTCCAGGTGCTTGAGGGGACCAGCGTCGCCGTCGCCACCCGCGCCGCCGGGTCCATCCAGGCGTCCCTGGGACTGCCGCCGCAGGCATTCAGCTATCTGACCTCCCACGGCAGCCTCGATCTCGAGCACATCGAGCTGTTCAAGCGGCTGATGAAGCGTCTGGAGGACGGCGAGGACCAGGTCGCGGTGGTACATACCGCGAAGGTGGTCTATCGCCTGTATGGCGACCTGCTCCGTAGCCTACCGTTGACCGCCTGAGGAGGTGGATATGCAGTTATCCGATTGTCGGGGATTGCTCATCGGGGCCAGTGGTGGCATCGGCCAGGCGCTGATCGTCCGGCTCTGCGAGGCCGGCGCCCGGCTGCTCCTGGTAGGCCGCCATCTCGAGCCCCTGCAGGCCCTGCAGAAGCGCTACCCGGCACAGCTGGAAATCGCCCAGGCGGACATCGCTGAGGTGGACGGACGCCAGGTAGTACTGGTCGCGGCCCGGCGTTTCGGCGGGCTGAACATCCTGATCAACGCCGCCGGGGTCAACCGCTTCAGCCTGCTGGAGGACCATGACGAGGAGGGCATCGCCGCCCTGATCGGGCTGAACGTCACCGCCACCCTGCAGCTCACCCATCGCCTGCTGCCGCTGCTGCGCCTGCAGCCGCGTGCCCTGGTGGTCAACGTCGGCTCGACCTTCGGCTCCCTCGGCTATCCCGGCTTCACGGCCTACTGCGCCAGCAAGTTCGCTGTGCGCGGCTTCTCCGAGGCTCTGCGCCGCGAGCTCGCCGATACCCAGGTCAAGGTGCTCTACGTCGCGCCGCGGGCGACCCTCACGGGCATGAACGCCGACAACGTGGTGGCGATGAACGACGAGCTGAAGGTGGCGATGGACGATCCGCAGACGGTGGCCACGGCACTCGCCGAGGCGATCCTGCGCGAGCAGGAGGAACTCTACCTGGGCTGGCCGGAAAAGCTCTTCGTGCGCCTCAACAGCCTGTTGCCGCGGGTCGTCGACCAGGCCCTGCGCAAGCAGTTGCCGGTCATCCAGCGCTTTGCCCGCGGCAAGTCCTGAGCGAAGATCCCACACCCACCGAACGAGGCACCCCATGAACACATCCATCCTGCGCGGATTGCTGCTGGGCGGCGCGCTGGTCTGCAGCCTGCCCGGCTTCGCCTTCGGTGAGGCCGGCACCCTGAACCTGCAGCATCTGCAGAGTCGCTGGGCCGAGATCAGTTACCAGCTGCCCGAGGTGCAGCGGGAGGCGGCCTTCGAGCGTCTCGCCGGCGAGGCCGAGATGGCGCTCAAGAGCGAGCCGAACTCGGCCGAGCTGCTGATCTGGCGAGGTATCGTCCTCAGTACCTGGGCTGGAACCAAGGGTGGGCTGGGTGCGCTGGATCTGGCCAAGCAGGCTCGGACGAGCTTCGAGCAGGCCCTGGCGATCGATCCCAAGGCCCTCGACGGCTCGGCCTACACCAGTCTCGGCACCCTCTACTACCAGGTGCCGGGCTGGCCGCTCGGCTTCGGCGACGACGAGCGCGCCGAGACGCTGCTCAAGCAGGCCCTGGGCCTGAACCCTGACGGCATCGACCCCAACTACTTCTATGCTGACTTCCTGTATCGCGAGAAGCGTTATCCCGAGGCGCTCGCGGCGCTGCATAAGGCGCAGGCCGCACCGCCGCGCCCCGGCCGCGGCGTCGCCGATGCCGGCCGGCACAGGGAAGTCGAGGCGCTGCTCGGCAAGGTCCGCGCCGAGCTGAAATGAGCTGAGGGAGAGGCGACCGGGATATGCGCATTCTGCTGGTGGAGGACGATGCGGCGCTGGGCGAGGGCATCCGCACCGCGCTCAAGCCCGAGGGCTACACGGTCGACTGGCTGCAGGACGGCGCCGCCGCGCTGCATGCGCTGGGCTGCGAGAGCTTCGACCTCTGCGTGCTCGATCTCGGCCTGCCGCGGCTGGACGGCCTGGAGCTGCTGCGGCGCCTGCGCGCCGCGGGCAATCCGCTGCCGGTGCTGGTGCTGACCGCGCGCGACGCCACCAGTGAGCGCATCGCCGGGCTGGATGCCGGTGCCGACGACTATCTGGTCAAGCCGTTCGACGTCGCCGAGCTGAAGGCGCGGCTGCGCGCGCTGCTGCGGCGCAGCTTCAATCGCCCGCAGCCGGTCCTGGAGTACCGTGGCATCCGTCTCGATCCGCAGAGCCAGGCGGTCAGCTACCAGGGGCGGGACATCGCCCTGGCGCGCAAGGAGTTCCTGCTGCTGCACGAGCTGCTGGCGCAGCCGGGCCGGGTGCTGACCCGCGACCGGCTGCAGCAGGCACTCTACGGCTGGGAGGAGGAGGTGGAAAGCAACGCCCTGGAGGTGCATGTCCACCACCTGCGCCGCAAGTTCTTCCCCGAGCTGATCCGCACGGTGCGTGGCGTCGGCTACATGGTGGACAAGCCCTGATGCGCTCGATCCGTGCCCGGACCCTGTTCCTCGTCCTCGGTGTGCTGACCCTGTCCCTGTCGCTGATCTCCTACAAGAGCTACCGGGATGCCCAGCACGAGATCGAGGAACTGTTCGATGCGCAGCTGGCGCAGACCGCCCGGCTGCTCGCCGGACTGGTCGGTCGCGAAATGCTCGAACGCGAGCGCGGGGAGGTGCAGGCCATGCTCGACGAGGCGCTGGCGATGCAGACCCTGCCGGGTGGGCATGCGGCGCTGTCGCTGGGCCATCGCTACGAGGGCAAGCTGGCCTTCCAAGTGTTCGACGAGCAGGGCCGGCTGATGCTGCATTCGGCGAGCGCCACGCACTCCCTGTTCTCCAGCCTGCTGGCGGAGGTGCCGACAGCCTTGGCCGAGGAGCGGCTGATCGGCTATCACCTGCTGGAGCTGGAGCCGTTCCGCTGGCGGGTCTTCGTCCTCCACGACCGGGCCGACCGGCGCTGGATCCTGGTGGGCGAGCGCGAGGATGTGCGCGGCGAACTGGCGGGCAAGATCGCCAAGCGCAGCCTGATGCCGGACCTGTTCGGCCTGCCGCTGCTGGCGCTGCTGGTCTGGCTGGCGATCGGCTGTGGGCTGCGTCCGCTCGAGCGGATGGTCGGGCTGATCAGGGCGCGCGATCCGAACAACTTGGCGCCGCTGCTGCTGGCGCCCCTGCCGCGGGAGCTGGAGCCGGTGATGGCGGCGCTCAACCGCCTGCTGCTGCAGCTCACCCAGCTGCTGGAGCGCGAGCGCCAGCTGCTCGCCGCCGCCGCCCATGAGCTGCGTACGCCACTGGCGGTGCTGCGCATCCATGCGCAGAACGCTCTCGAGGCGCCGGATCCGGCCGACCGCGCCGAGGCGCTGCGCCAGCTGGAGCCGGGTGTCGAGCGGGCGACCCGGGTGGTCGGGCAGCTGCTGGCGCTGGCCCGCCTGGAGCCGGCGGCGGTGCAGCTGAACATGGCCAGCCTCGACCTGGCCGCCTTCCTGCGCAGCGAGCTGGCCGAGCTGACGCCGCTGGCGCTGGCCAAGCGACAGGAACTGATCCTGGAAACCTCCGGCGAGGGCGGCTACGAGCTGCGCGGCGATGCGCCCAGCCTGGCGATCCTGGTGCAGAACCTGGTCGCCAACGCCGTGCAGTACACCCCGGTGGGCGGGTGCATCCGGTTGCTGCTCGAGGCTGGCGCGGGCAGCCTGCTGCTGCGCGTGCAGGACAGCGGTCCGGGCATCCCGCCGGCGCTGCGCGAGAAGGTGTTCGAGCGCTTCTTCCGGGGGGGCGATGGCCAGGGCGCCGGGCTCGGGCTGTCCATCGTGCGCCGGGCGGTGGAGCTGCACGGCGGCGGGATCGCCTTGGGCGAGTCGCACTTCGGTGGGCTGGAGGTTTCCGTTCGTCTTCCCCGTTAGCTATGCTGCGCAGCTCCGGCGCACTGCCACCCTCGCGTGATGAGCGGGTGCGGTAATTCTCCAACAGCTTGCTAAGATCCACTCGGAATCCGAACAAGGAGATCGGTCATGTTCGCTCTGGATTCACGTTTACAACAAGACACCCTGCCAATCGGCGATTTCCCGCTATGCCGTCTGCTGCTGATGAAGGATGCCCACTATCCCTGGTTCATCCTGGTACCGCGGCGGGAGGAAGTCAGCGAGCTGTTCCAGCTCGATGCCGAGGACCAGCGGGTCCTGTGGCAGGAAACCACCGAACTGGCGGAAACTCTCAAGGACACCTTCGGCGCCGACAAGATGAACGTGGCCACCTTGGGCAACATGGTCGCCCAGTTGCACATGCACGTCATCGTGCGCCGGCGCGACGACGCCGCTTGGCCGGCCCCCGTGTGGGGGCAGCATCCGGCGCAGCCATACTCGGCCGAACAGGTTGCCGCCATTCGCGACAAGCTGCGCCTGGTGCTGACCGGGGACTTCCGCTTCATCGAGGACTAGAGCATGAGCCTGGAAACGCGCATCAACGATCTGGAAACCCGCCTGGCCTTCCAGGACGACACGATTCAGGCGCTGAACGATGTGCTGGTCGCCCAGCAGCGGGTGGTCGAGCGCCTGCAACTGCAGCTGGAGGCACTGGCCACGCGCCAGGAGGCGCTGATCGACGAGCTCGGCTCGGTGGAGGACGACGGGGCGCCGCCACCGCACTATTGATGGAGGATCATGCCCGCACCCCGTCGGGTCGCGGGCTTTCCCTCAGCGCCGGGCATGCGGACGGGCGACCACGTCCTCGGCCTGCAGTCCCCGATCGCACCGGGTCACGCTGAACTCCACCCGCTGGCCTCCGACCAGCATCCGCGGCCCTTCGCCGCGAATGGCGCGAAAGTGCACGAACACATCTTCCCCGGTATCGCGGGCGATGAAGCCGAAGCCCTTGGTTGTGTTGAACCACTTCACAATGCCGGTTTCGCGCCCGCTCCACTCCCGCTCGTCCGTCTCCTCTCTGATCTGGGGCTGGCCCTGCTGCGGCGCGGCGCGGCGGCCCAGGTTGAGGCCCAGGTGCAAGAGCACGGCGGCAGCGGCGCTGGACAGGCTGAACAGTACGGCCGGCTGTCCGCCGATATACTCCAGCGGCACCAGAAGGATCAGAGCCTGGAGCTGCACGCTCAGCATCAGCAGGCCCGAGACCAGCCGCTGCGCCGGATGGGCGACGCGCCGGGCGCCGGGCGCCTGGAGCAGGTTGAGCAGGCCGAACAGATTCAGGTAGACGGCATTGGCCTGTTGCAAGAGGGGCAGGGCGTCGCTGCCGAAAGTAGGAACGAGCGACAGCGGCAGGGCCATGCTCCCTGTCGCGAGGTGAAGGATCTTCAGCATGTTCGATGGCTCACGATGAAAATGAAAAAGTCGGTCCGGTAAATAAATAGCCAATCGGGGCTTGGCGCTGCCCGATCCGGCCAAGTGACGTTGCAAAAAAACGCACGGTGCGCGGCCGGTGATTATCGACCCGCCGGAAAGTGCGTTTCATGCGCTGGGACACAGGAGGGCGTCCAGTTTTCGGCAATCTTCCGGGCGGCCGCGCACGGGGCAGTCCCCACGGCTCTGGGTTAGAATGCAGGCAGAATCCTGCAGGAGCTGTCCATGTCGTCCTTCAAAAAAATGATCGAGAACATCACTCTGGAGATGTACCAGAGCCTCAAGCTGGCGGTGGAAATCGGCAAGTGGCCGGATGGCCGCAAGCTGACCCAGGAGCAGAAGGAGCTGAGTCTGCAGGCGATGATCGCCTGGGAGATCCAGAATCTGCCGGAGGAGGAGCGCACCGGCTACATGGGCGAGCAGAAGTGCAAGTCGAGCGGCGAGCCGATTCCCAACCTGCTGTTCAAGCCCTCGGACACCCTGCACTGATGGCCGAGCTTGCACGCGGTGCGCTGGACAAGATGGCGACACGCCTCGACGCCCCGGTGTACTACGCCCTGCGCCTGGGTGAGGAGGAAATACCGGTCAATCCGCTGATCGGCAGGCCCCTGCGCCTGGAGTACCTGGGCGCGATCCATTGCAGCCATTGCGGGCGCAAGACCAACAAGAGCTTCGGCCAGGGTTACTGCTACCCCTGCTTCAAGAAGCTGCCGCAGTGCGACAGTTGCATCGTCAGCCCGGAAAAGTGCCATCACGCCCTCGGTACCTGCCGCGACCCGGCCTGGGGCGAGCGCTTCTGCATGACCGAGCACGTCGTCTATCTGGCTAACTCCTCCGGAGTCAAGGTTGGCATCACCCGTGCCAGCCAGGTGCCGACCCGCTGGCTCGACCAGGGGGCCAGCCAGGCGCTGCCGATCCTGCGCGTCGCTACCCGCCAGCAGTCCGGACTGGTGGAGGATCTCTTGCGCAGCCAGGTCGCCGACCGCACCAATTGGCGCGCGCTGCTCAAGGGCGACGTCGCGCCGGTCGATCTGCCGGCCGTGCGCGAGCAGCTCTTCGACAGCTGCCGGGATGGCCTCGAAGCCCTGCAGGCGCGCTTCGGCCTGCAGGCGATCCAGCCCCTGATTGATGCCGAGCCTGTGGAAGTCCGCTACCCGGTGGAGGTCTACCCCGATAGGATCGTCAGCCTCGATCTGGACAAGACGCCGGTGGTGGAGGGGACCCTGCAGGGCATCAAGGGCCAGTACCTGATCTTCGACGTCGGAGTGATCAACATCCGCAAGTACACGGCGTACCAGTTGGCGGTCTCGGCCTGAGCCGAGCCCGGTTTTTATCCCCTCACCCCACCCGCTTCCCCAGGGGAACGGGTATCGATGGAGCCGAACGATGCGTACCGAACAGCCGAAAACCATCTGCCTCAAGGACTATCAGGCGCCCGACTACCTGATCGACGAGACCCACCTGAGTTTCGAGCTGCACGAGGACCGCACCCTGGTGCACGCCCGACTGGCGATGCGCCGCAACCCGGTCCGCGGCGCCGGCTTGCCGCCGCTGGTACTGGACGGCCAGCAGTTGGAGCTGCTCTCGGTCGTCCTTGACGGCCGCGAGCTGGGCGCCCACGAATACCAGGTGGACGACAGCCACCTGACCCTGCAGCCGGAGCGCGCCGAATTCGTCCTCGCCACCAGCGTGTGCATCCATCCGGAGAGTAATACTGCGCTGGAAGGCCTGTACAAGTCCGGCAAGATGTTCTGCACCCAGTGCGAGGCCGAGGGCTTTCGCAAGATCACCTACTACCTCGACCGCCCGGACGTGATGAGCCGCTTCACCACCACCGTCAGCGCCGAGCAGCAGCGCTACCCGGTGCTGCTCTCCAACGGCAACCCCATGGCCAGCGGCAGTGAGGACAACGGCCGGCACTGGGCGACCTGGGAAGATCCGTTCCGGAAGCCCGCCTATCTGTTCGCCCTGGTCGCCGGCGATCTCTGGTGCGTGGAGGACAGCTTCACCACCCTGAGCGGCCGCGAGGTGACCCTGCGCATCTACGTCGAGCCCGAGAACATCGACAAGTGCCAGCACGCCATGGACAGCCTCAAGCGCTCCATGCGCTGGGACGAAGAGGCCTACGGCCGCGAGTACGACCTGGACATCTTCATGATCGTCGCGGTCAATGACTTCAACATGGGCGCCATGGAGAACAAGGGGCTGAACATCTTCAACTCCAGTGCCGTGCTGGCCAAGGCCGAGACCGCCACCGACGCCGCCCACCAGCGGGTCGAGGCGATCGTCGCCCACGAATACTTCCACAATTGGTCGGGCAACCGGGTGACCTGCCGCGACTGGTTCCAGCTGTCGCTCAAGGAAGGCTTCACCGTTTTCCGCGACGCCGGCTTCAGCGCCGACATGAACTCCGCCACGGTCAAGCGCATCGAGGATGTCGCCTACCTGCGCACTCACCAGTTCGCCGAGGATGCCGGCCCCATGGCCCACTCGGTGCGCCCGGACTCCTACATGGAGATCTCCAACTTCTACACCCTGACCGTCTACGAGAAGGGCTCCGAGGTGGTGGGCATGCTTCGCACCCTGCTCGGCGCCGAAGGCTTCCGCAAGGGCAGCGACCTGTACTTCCAGCGCCACGACGGCCAGGCGGTGACCTGCGACGACTTCCTCAAGGCCATGGAGGACGCCTGCGGCGTCGACCTGACCCAGTTCAAGCGCTGGTACAGCCAGGCCGGCACGCCTCGCCTGGAGGTCGCCGAGCAGTACGATGCCCAGGCCAGAACCTGCACCCTGACCTTCCGCCAGAGCTGCCCGCCGACCCCCGGCCAGGTGAAGAAGGAACCCTTCGTGATTCCCGTGGCCCTGGGCCTGCTCGACAGCCAGGGCCGCGAGCTGCCGCTGCGCCTGGCCGGCGAAGCCGAAGCCGGCGGCACCAGCCGGGTGCTGGCGGTGAATGCCGCCGAGCAGTCGTTCACCTTCGTCGACCTTCCCGAGCGGCCGCTGCCGTCGCTGCTGCGCGGCTTCTCCGCACCGGTCAAGCTGGTCTATCCCTACAGCCGCGACCAGCTGATGTTTCTCATGCAGCACGATTCCGACGGCTTCAACCGCTGGGAGGCCGGCCAGCAGCTCGCCGTGCAGGTGCTGCAGGAGCTGATTGGCCAGCGTCAGCGCGGCGAACCCCTAGTGCTCGACCGGCGGCTGGTCGCGGCGCTGCAGAGCGTGCTGGAGAACGACAGCCTGGACCAGGCGATGGTCGCCGAGATGCTCTCCCTGCCGGGTGAGGCCTACCTGATCGAGATCAGCGCGGTGGCCGACGTCGAGTCCATCCACGCGGCCCGCGAGTTCGCCCGCCGCGAACTGGCCGAGGCCCTGTACGAGCCGCTCTGGCAGCGCTACCAGGCCAACCGCGAGCTGTCCCGGCAGAGCCTCTACTTCGCCTCGGCCGAGCACTTCGCCCGCCGCGCCCTGCAGAACATCGCGCTGTCCTATCTGATGCTCTGTGCCCGGCCCGAGGTGCTGGCGGCCTGCCAGGACCAGTACCAGGCGACCGATAACATGACCGAGCGCCTCGCCGCCCTGGCGGTGCTGGTCAACTCGCCGTTCGAGGCGGAGAAGGCCCAGGCGCTGACCCTGTTCGCCGACTACTTCCAGGAAGACCCGCTGGTCATGGACCAGTGGTTCAGCGTGCAGGCCGGCTGCCCGCTGCCCGGCGGCCTGGAGCGCGTGCAGGCGCTGATGGAGCACCCGGCGTTCACCCTGAAGAACCCGAACAAGGTGCGCGCGCTGATCGGCGCCTTCGCCAACCAGAACCACGTCAACTTCCATCGTGCCGACGGCCTGGGTTACCGCTTCCTCGCCGACCAGGTGATCATGCTCAACGCCCTCAACCCGCAGATCGCCGCCCGCCAGCTGGCGCCGCTGATCCGCTGGCGCAAGTACGACGGGGCCCGTCAGGCGCTGATGAGAGCCGAACTGGAGCGCATCCTCGCCTCCGGCGAGCTGTCCAGCGACGTCTACGAAGTGGTCAGCAAGAGCCTGGTCTAGAGCCTGCGGCCCTGCCTTTCCCGGGAGCGGAATGGCAGGGCCAGCCTTGCCATTCAAGAGCGAACGTCGGCGAACTTCAGCCATTCGACCTATGTCTAGACTCGACTTAGGTCTTGAAGCGTAATTTCCGCGAATCGATAAGACTCGGGCTCGTCGTCAACCTGACTCCGAGAAGCTCCCATGTATTCCGATCGTATTCGCCTGCCCTCCCTGCTTGAAAAAATCATGAGCGCCGACGAAGCCGCAGCGCTGATCCAGGACGGCATGACTGTCGGCATGAGCGGTTTTACCCGTGCAGGCGAAGCCAAAGCCGTGCCTCTGGCCCTGGCCAAGCTGGCCACCAGCTCGCCGCGCCAGATCTCCCTGGTCACCGGCGCCAGCCTGGGCAACGATCTCGACAAGAAGCTCACTGAGGCCGGAGCCCTGGCCCGTCGCATGCCCTTCCAGGTGGACAACACCCTGCGCAAGGCGATCAACGAAGGCAAGGTGATGTTCGTCGACCAGCATCTGTCGGAAACCGTCGAGCAGATGCGCTCCAAGCAGATCAAGGCTCCGGATGTCGCCGTGATCGAGGCCGTCGCCATCACCGAGGAAGGCCACATCGTGCCGACCACCTCCGTAGGCAACTCCGCCAGCTTCGTCGCCGAGGCCAAGCAGGTGATCGTCGAGATCAACCTGGCCCACAACCTGAATCTCGAAGGTCTGCACGACATCTACATCCCGATTGCCCGCCCGGGTCGCGGTCCGGTTCCGCTGGTCAACGTTGACGACCGCATCGGCACCAAGGCCATCGTGGTCGATCCGGCCAAGATCGTTGCCGTCGTCATCTGCGATACCCCGGACTCCCCGTCTACCGTCACTCCCCCGGACGACGAAACCCAGGCCATCGCCGACCACCTGATTGCCTTCCTGGAGCGCGAAGTGGCTGCCGGTCGCCTGGCCAAGAGCCTGCTGCCGCTGCAGGCCGGCATCGGCTCCATCGCCAACGCCGTGATGTGCGGCCTGCTGAAGTCGGACTTCAGCGGCCTGACCATGTACTCCGAAGTGCTGCAGGACTCCACCTTCGAGCTGATCGACGCCGGCAAGATGGACTTCGCTTCGGGCTGCTCCATGACCCTCTCCGAAGAGTGCGGCAAGCGTGTGTTCGGCAACATGGAGAAGTACAAGGACAAGCTGGTGTTGCGTCCGCAGGAAATCTCCAACCTGCCGGAAATCGCCCGCCGCCTCGGCATTATCGGCATCAACACCGCGCTGGAGTTCGATATTTACGGCAACGTCAACTCCACCCACGTTGGCGGCACCAAGATGATGAATGGCATCGGCGGTTCCGGCGACTTCGCTCGTAACGCCCACACTTCGATCTTCGTCACCAAGTCCATTGCCAAGGGCGGTGCGATCTCCAGCGTGGTGCCGATGATCGGCCACGTCGACCACTGCGAGCACGATGTGGACGTCCTGGTGACCGAGCAGGGCCTGGCCGACCTGCGTGGCCTGGCGCCGCGCGAGCGCGCCCGCGTGATCATCGACAACTGCGTGCACCCGGACTACCGCGCTGCGCTGAATGACTACTTCGAGCGCGCCAGCGCCAAGGGCGGCCAGACCCCGCACATCCTGCGCGAAGCCTTGGAGTGGCACATCAACCTGGAGGAGCGTGGCAGCATGCTGGCCAGGTGATCGGCTACTTCCGGGCAGTTGCTCGATCCTGAAAACCGCGGCCCTTGGGCCGCGGTTTTCGTTTTTGGGGGCGAACTCGTTTATATGGCGCGTTTCATTTCAGCGGCTTCACGCCCCCGCGCCGTCCCAGTCCGAAGGCGATACGGTACACATCCGGCATCTGGATGCGCTGGCCGCCCATGCGCTTCAGCAGGCCGAGCGACTCGAGTTCGGCCAGTACTGCGTCGCTCACGACACTGGGAGGAGGAAGCTTGACTTCGGCGGGCGTCTCCTTGAGGCGCATCTGTAAAGCGGAGAGCGTTTCGTCTTCCTCCCAGAGCCGTTCGATATCCTGAGCCGTGCAGGGAACGGTCAACTTGCCGCGCAGCGGCTGCATGACCAGATCTACCCACGGGTAGTCCTCGCGGATCAGCTCGTTCACCCGAATCTTCGAGGCCTCGCGGACACCGGCCTGAATAGCCTTGTAGTCCAGCACCAGGGCGGCATCTTCACTGGTATCTTCCGCGGCATGGCGCAAGGCTGCGCTGAAGCTGCGCGGGCTGACTTGATCGAGACCGTCCTGCAGGTGGTTGACCAGCCAGGTGTAGGGCTTGCCCCGCTTGTAACCGCTGGGGCCGTAGGCCATGGCCGTGCCGGCCATGCGGGCAAAAACCTGCTCCTGCTGCTTTTCTTCTGAGCGAAGCGCTGCCGGAAGCTGCCAGGTGTCGTTGGTCTGCCGCCAGTCGCAGCCCAGCTCTTCCCGGCACAATGCGCGAAACGCCTCACCATCGCCTGGCGAGTTGGCCAGGCACTGGAACAGCAGCGCATACAGGTCCACACGCCGCCACACCAGAGCTGCCTTGCGCGCCAGTAGTTTGGAGGCATCGGGGAACTGGGTGATTTCCTTGTCCTGCAGCATGTCCGGGCGCATGAACAGCTTGAAGCGGATGCGGCGGGTTGAGCGCAGTTCTAGGGCCACCTGCAGCAACCCCTTGGCGAGGGGGCGGATGTGCTGCCAGTCCTCAGCCAAGCGGTCGAGCGCATCGAACAGGACCACCAGGGTTTCCCCCCTGGCATCCAGTGCCAGGTCGACCTGCTGGAGGGCGTGGTCGAAGGCTTCTGGGTGTTCTGCCACCCAGCGCACTCGCTCCAGCCATTCGCCCTCGCACGGAAAACTTCCAGCGAAGTCCGCCTTCCGTGCCAGCACGGCTTTCCAGACGGTACGGGCCGGATACTGGGCGACCAGCGAAGTCAGAACATCCTGGCTTGGTGCATCGATGGAGGACACCTGCGCACCGAAGGCTTGCACCACCCGCACACCTTGCTCGAGACGGATCTCGGGGAAGGCTTTGACGATGACGTTGCGGTGCGACTCCGAGGCCAGGTGGGCCCACCAGAAGCTCTTGCCGGCGCCCCGAATCCCCTCGACCACGCTGACTTCCGGATCGAGCGCCTTGGCATGGCTCGGTGGCACATAGGTATAGGCCGGTGCCCGATCCGGCTCGGCCCCGGCGTGATCCACCGCTGGTAGGGATTCGATGAAGGCCCTTCTCAATGCAGCCATATCAATCATTCATTCAGCCCTGCAATGGAGTCGATCACTTTATCGAAGAACGGACCAAACGCCAGCTCAATGTCCGTATCGTCCATGCCGCCTGCTTCCCGGCCGGCAAGTGGGTTGAACTCCTGGAAGCGGGCGTTCCAGCGCACCCGGAACGGGAAGTGCGGCGCGTCCGCGGCATTCGGAGCAAAGCTGAAGGCATCCGGATCGGGCTCTGCGTCGGGCTCGATCTGGTCGTACAGGTGTTCGGCAAACAGATCGTAGGCACGTTGCACGAAGCGCTCGGCACGCTGCTGCTGATCGCTCTCGGGAAATAGTGCCTGCACGATGGCCAGACGCTCCCGCACGTCGCGCAGCACGCTCGGGTGCTGGTTCCAGTGCTTGAAGAGCTGGGTGTAGCCTTGCCAGGTTTGTTCGGAGTCGGTGGCAAACAGCAGGGCGACGGTGGCCAAGCCAGAAATCGCCACTGCGGCGACATCGTGCAGACCGGCGCGGCTGTCGATCAGTACCACATCCGGCCTTTCCCGCTGCTCGAGGATTTCGACGATACGCGCCATTCGCTGGGCGAAGCGTTGCGGGCCAGTGGCGGACGGAACGTCGGCATAGATCCGCGCCAGCTTGCTCAGATAGGCCTGCTCACCCTGGCCCATGGCCGCGGCGATGCGGATCGAGCCCGGCGTGTTGTCTGCCAGTGGGCTGTCGGAGAGCAAGTCGTTCAGCACGATCTCGCCCTGGCCCACGGCATCCTCCAGAAACCAGTCCACCAGGCCGTTGCCGGCGACGCGCTCCGCCGGCAGCAACAGGCCGGACAGACCGGGCGACTCCAGGTCGAAGTCGATCAGCAATACCCGTTTGCCGTTCCGTGCTAGACGATAGGCCAGCATGGCCAGCGCCGTAGAGCGGCCAACCCCGCCTTTCAGGCCGTAGAACACGATGCGTGGCGGGTGGGCGACCTCGTCATTCTGTTTGGTGCGCAGCCAGTTCTGGCCGATGATCTGCCGGTCCAGAACCCGGACCTCGATTTCGGCCGGATTTTCCTCATCCTCGGCACGGGGGGCGGGGACACGGCTCAAGCGCCAGTCGGCGCTGCCGAACACCGCATCGGGATTGGAGAAATCATCGCGGAAGATCATGCTGGCGTTGGTCGCATAGCAGCCGAGGGATTGCTGGGCGGACTCCAGTTGCTGTCGCGCCGCTTGCGGATAATCGGCGGCGTTGCAGTTCACCGCAAAGCGGATGCGGCCGTAGACGTCGCGGACGATGCCCTCCGGCCACTCGGTCGGTAACTCGGAGGTCTGGGCGGCTTCGGCGGCCTGACGCAGGGCGTCATTGAATTGGACTTTCGGCATCAGATCACTCCATCCAGGGCGGCCTGGTCGAGCATTTCATTTACTTCCATCGCAGCCAGTTCCCAAGCAGGTACGGAAGATATGGGGATGGCCGACTCGCTCCAGTAGCGGTGGTCCGTACTCCATTCTGCAAGTGCATTCAGGCTTGGCAGCATGGCCACATAACCGGTGGCTTTGGGGCCATCCGGTATCAAATGGCCAAAGGCGACAATCCTGACGGAAAGGTGTGGCAGGTGGGTGCGGAATTTATGACGTTCCGGAATCCCTCCATCCGCACCCGGGGGGCACGCCACATGCGATCAGCAATGCCTTGATCCCGCATTCCACGCTGAAGCCGAACAACTGGCCGGCATTGGCTTCCCGCTTTTTCCCCAGCAGCAGGCAGCCATCGTCCACATGGCGGCGCGCGGCTGCAATGTAATTCACCGTACTCACATCTTGCGCCTCTGACCGCGTTTGGCTGCGACTGCTGCCAGCTCCCAGGCGCGCAGCTCGCCCAGCGTCACGCCCAGTGCTCTCACCTCATCCTTGAGGGAGCCCTCGTAGTAATCGCCCATGCGCTCGCCATAGTTGGGGTCGAGGTCGTTGTGCCATTGTTTGAGCCAAGGCACGAGTTCCCGCAGACCGACCAGCAGCAGGCGCTCGTTGGGCCAGCTTTCCTGCTTCCTCATGTTCTGCCAGGTAGTAAGCGGCGAGGACGGTGACCTGTTGCAGGTGGTCCCAGCCGGCCAGGCGATAGGCAAGCTTCCGTCGGCGCCGCGTTTGCAGCTGTGATAGCTCACCCAGCGCTCCTTGGGCACGTCCAAGGCGTCGTGCAGACACTAGAAATTGGCTTTGAGGAGGCCCTTGGTCTGGTGCTTGAGCGGCACCAGGATCTTGCAGACTGTCTCGCCGGCATTCTCGCGCCCGTTGCAGGTTCCAGGTGTCTGCCTGCTGGGCGCGCTTGCGCGGGCCTGCGCCGGTGCAGAAGCGGCTTGTCGACCGTCTTGGAGCATCCATCGGTAGTCCAGGTCCATGAGTGGGCGTTGCCGCTGATCTTGCCGGAGTGATTCTTGAACTCGACCAAGAAGAGTCCGGCTGGGGAGAGCACCAGGGCATCAACCTCGTTGACCTTGCCTTGATTGTCGATGAGCTCGAAGTTGCTCCAGACATACCAGGGATCGCGATCCGATAGCTGTGCCCGCAGCCAGTTCAGCGCTTTGCGTTCCCAAGCAAAACCTGATTCGGCAAGGGTGTGCCAGCGGGATGGGCCAAGGCTCATGCAGATCTTCCGGTGTCGTCCGGTACGTGCTCGAAAATATCTTCGACCTTGCAGCTGAAGAGTTTGCAGAGTCGATCGATGGCGGACAGATCAATGCGCGTTGCCGTCTCTTTATAGAGTGCCGTAACCGTGCTGCGGTTGAGTCCGGTCAGGCGAGCGACATCGGCAATGCGCAGCTTGTTGCGGCCCATGAGCGTGGAGAGATGGCAGCGGATCATCGTATTTGGTTATGTGCGAGCCTTAAAGTGATGCGCAGCGTAGCATTTTTTGTTCCAGCTTCAATTTATGCTTCAGCGCGGATAAAGCGGCGGCAGTTGGCTCGGTTCCGGGACCGTGCCCAGTACCTGGGCCGGCGGCAAGTCGCGGATGGCCTGCCAGAGGCCCTCGCCCTGCCAGCGCTGGCCGCTCTCGCTCTCGCTGTAGAGCGCGCCGTTCAGCCCATCGAGGGCGTCGGACAGGGGTACGAAGCGTGCCGCCATCGCAGCGAGGGTTTCCGGTTGCTGGCGGGCCCAGGCGTCGAGGGCCTGGCGGGTCGCCTGGGTGTCGTTGGCCTGGCAGGCGCGGCGCAGGTCGTCGAGCAGGGTACGCGGGCTGGGGCCGCCGGCGGCGCTGCGCAGGATCGCTGGCTGGCGGCGGGCACGCCACCAGAGGCCGAAGCCGAGCAGGGTGGTGCAGAGCAGCAGGGCGCTGGCCAGCTGCCAGAGCCAGAGCGGCTGGCCGGGCAGGGCCAGGGTCGTTCCTAGGGGCTGCGGCGGTTGCGCGTCCAGTTCCGGGTTCGTCGCCACCAGCAGGGTGCGCGCCGGCAGGCGGGTGCGCTCCAGGCGGTCGTGGACGGTGTTCCACCACAGCATGTCCTGCGCCGGCAGTTCGATCCGGCCGTCACGGGTCGGCACCAGCGCCTCGCGCTCCTCGCGGCTGCCGATCAGGCCGCGCTCGCCGGCCTGATCGGCCAGTTGCGGCTGGTCGGGATAGCGGCGCAGACCGTCGACCGGCGGGCTGGGGAGGGGCGGCAACTGGGCGGCGCTCAGCCCGTCGGCCTTGAGGATCAACTGGCGGGTCAGCGAGTCGCCGGCCCGCGCCAGTTCCGGCGCGGGGCTCCAGCTCTCGCCCAGGGCGATGGCGCGCGCCGGCAGCCAGGGGGCGTCGGCCGGGTATTCGGCAGGTTTGGCCCTGACCGTCAGGGGGATCTCCGGCGACTCGACGCGGATCTGCCGGCCGCTGTGCGGACCGAAGGGCAGCAGGCCGTCGCGGCCCGGAGTGCGGCTGACTTCAGTGGCGGTGAAGGCCTGGGCAGGGATCAGCAGCTCGCCGCTGCGCTGGGGAAAGAGCGCGTAGCGCACCTCGATCACTCCGTGGCGCACGCCGTTGACGCTGGTCTCGTAGGTGCGCGGTGCGCCGAGCGCTTCGATGCGGGCGTCGGCCATCTGCAGCGGGCTCAGGCTGCTGTCGTCATAGAGCGACACCGAATGGTAGATGCGCAGGGTGAGGACGACCTGGGCCTGCACGTAGACGCTTTCCCGATCCAGGCTGGCGTCGATGAACACCGGCGCCAGTCTGGCCGGGTCGGTGTCCACTTCGCTTTTCTGCACCTGCAGGACGATCGCCTGGGTCTGCCGGTCGCCCAGGCGCAGGGGCGGGATCGTCAGCTGGCCACGGCGCTTCGGTTGCAGCGTGATGATCCACTGGATGGTGCTGTGGGATTCGCCTGCCGCGCTGGTCAAGCGGTTGACCTGGCGGGTGCCGAGCACTTCGAAGTGCTCCTCGAGAGGGGCCAGGTCCGGCTTGCCGAGAGGCGCGGGATCGCTGCTTTCCAGGGTCAGTTCGAGGGTTTCGCCGGCGCCGAGCTGGGTGCGTTCGACCCGGGCGGTGAATTCCTCGGCCTGGGCCGTCCAGGCCAGCAGGCAGAGCAGGAGAGTGCAGAGCAGGCGGATCATGGACTGGCTTCCCGGTGCTGTTGCTGTTCGTACCAGAATTTGCGCCGCAGCAGTTCGCCGGGGTTGTCCGGGATTTGCCGCAGCCATTGTTCCAGGGCCTGGCGGCGCTCGTCGCCGAGCGGTTCCGCAGGCGCCTCGGCGACTTGGCCTGAGCCCGGCGGCGCATCGCCCGCGGCCTGCTCGCCGCTACGGCTTTGCCCGGCGGCGCCCGGCTGCGCCGTCGCGCTGTCGGGGGTGGCGCCCTCGGCTGTCGGGGGCGCGGTCGTGTCGGCCTGGCCGTCGTTCTGCTCGGCGCTCTGCCCGGGCCGGCGGTCCTGGCCCGGCTGCTGGTCGGCGCCGTTGTCGGCATCGGGCTGCGGCTGGCGCTGGCGCAGCAGCTCCTCGATCAGGGCCTTGTTGTGCAGCGCCGACTCCAGCACCGGCTGCAGTTCCAGGGCGCGTTCGTAGGCGTCCAGCGCGGCCTCCAGTTCGCCGGCCCGGGCCAGGGCGTTACCGCGGTTGTAGTGGGCGGCGGCGCTGTGGCCCTGGGCGAAGCGCTCGGCGGCGGCGGCGTAGTCGCCGGCCTGGTAGAGGGCCAGGCCCTGCCACTGGTTGTCCTCGAAGCGCCGTGCGGCTTCGCCCGGCCGGCCGGCTTGGAGCAGGATCCGCCCTTGCTGGTCGGGGCGCATCCACAGGTCGGCGAGCTCGAAGGCTTGGCCGGGCTGGGGCAAGGCGAGCAGCAGGGGCAGGCCGAGCAGCCAGCCGCGTCGGCCGGCGCAGGCGGCCAGCAGGAGCAGCGGCAGCAGCAGCCAGTGGCCCTGGTTGGCCCAGGCGTCGAAGCGCGCCGTCTCGTCGCCCTCGCGTAAGAGCTGCGGACCGCTCAGCAGGCCCAGCTGGCGCAGGTCGCGGTCGTCCAGGCTGGCGCTCTGGTAGCGCCCGCCGAGGCTTTCAGCGAAGCGCGCGAGCCCGGCGCTATCCAACCGGGCGAGGAGGATCGCGCCCTGTTCGTCCTTGATGAAGGTGCCGTCCTCCTGGGCGATGGGTGCCCCGCTGGTGCTGCCGATGCCGAGAATGCCGAGGCGTTCGCTGTCTCCGCCGAGCGCCCGGGCGATGCCCTGGCGTTCCTGTTCGTCCAGCTCGCTGCCGATCAATAGCAGTTGGCCACGTCCCTGGGCACCCTGTTCGAGCAGGGCCAGACCGCGGGCCACGGCGAGGTCGGCGCGCCGCCCGGCGACCGGCATGATCGGCGGGGCGAGGACGTCCAGCAGGTTACGGGTGGTCTCCAGGTCGTCGGACAGCGGCACCAGGGTGTGCGCGCTGCCGGCGTAGACGACCACCGCGGTCTGTGCCTCCTGACGCGCCTCGAGCAGGTCGAGCAGCTTGCGCCTGGCCAGTGCCAGACGGTTCGGCGCGACGTCGCCGGCGAGCATGTTCGGGGTCAGTTCGAGCAGCACCACCAGCGGGTCGGCGCGTTGCGGGGTAGTCTGCTCGATGCGCTGCCAGCTCGGGCCGAGCAGGGCCAGCAGGGCGAGCAGCCAGGCCAGTCCGAGGGCGATCCACGGCAGGTGGCTGCCGCGTCCGGCGCGCTCGACGAGCAGCGCCTGGTGGAAGGCCGGCGGCAGCAGCAGCTCCCAGCGGCCGGCACGCCGCTGGCGGTGCCAGAGCCGCCAGAGCAGCCAGGCGAGCAGGGGCAGCAGGGGCAGCCACTCGGGGTGCAGCCAGTGCGGCCATAAGGGGTTCATCGGCGTTGTCCTCCCTGGCGGGGGCGCGGCGGCCACAAGGTGCGGGCCACTGGCAGCAGGCCGAGCAGCAGCGCCGCGGCCAGGGGCCAGGGGTACAGCGGGTGGGTCGGGCGCACCTGGGTCGGCGGCTGGGCGACCGGCTCCAGGCGGTCGAGGGTTTCCTCGATGGCGTGCAGCTCCTCGCTGGTGCGGGCGCGGAAGTATTCCCCGCCGGTCTGTTCGGCGATGGCGCGCAGGGTCGGCTCGTCCAGGTCCAGCCCGGGGGTCAGGCCGAGCTGGCCGAGTAGGCCATGCTGCTGGGGATCGGCGCCGATGCCGATGGTATGGATGCGTACCCCTTCCTCGGCGGCCAGGCGGGCGGCGACCTGCGGGTCGATCTCGCCGGCGGTGTTGGCGCCGTCGGTGACCAGCACCAGCACGCGGCTTTCCGCCGGGCGCTGGCGCAGGCGCTTGAGGGCCAGGCCGATGGCGTCGCCGAGGGCGGTGTTCTTGCCGGCGATGCCGATCATGGCTTCTTCCAGCCAGGTGCGCACGGTCTGGCGGTCGAAGGTCAGCGGTGCCTGCAGGTAAGCCTGGCTGCCGAACAGGATCAGCCCGATGCGGTCACCCCGGCGGTCCTCGATGAACTGGCCGAACAGCCGCTTGACCAGATCCAGGCGGCCGATGGTTTCGCCCTGCCAGTGCATGTCGGCGTACTCCATGGAGCCGGAAACGTCCACCGCGAGCAGCAGGTCGCGGCCGCTGGTGGGCAGCGGCAGAGGCTCGCCGACCCATTCAGGACGGGCCGCGGCGCCGAGCAGCAGCAGCCAGAGCAGGACAAACGGCGCCTGCTGCCGCCAGCCCGGCAGGCGCAGGCGCAGGCGGGCGCGGCGGCCGCTGAGGCTTTCCAGCTCGTCGAGGAAGGCCACCCTGAGCGCCGCCTCGCCGCTGTCGGCCGGCGGCAGCAGCAGGCGCAGCAGCCAGGGCAGCGGGGCGAGCAGGAAGACCCAGGGCCAGATGAATTCAAACATGCCGGCGGATCCAGGTTTCCACGGCCTGGTAGAGCCCGTCGATGGCCTTGTCGTCAAGCCGGCATTCGGCACGGTAGCCGCCTTCCACGAGGATCATCCAGCGGGTCAGACCGGCGGCCGGGCAGCGGCTGTCGAGATAGGCCAGCCAGGCGCGGCCGCTCAGGGTGTGGCTGTGATTGTCCGGGTAGTGGGCGCGGCAGAGGCGCTTGAGCAGCGCGTTGAGCTGCTGCAGCCAGGGACCGGCGGGCATGCCGTAGGGTTTGCGCAGCTGCGCCAGCTCTTCCAGGGCGGCGACGCGCAGCGGATCGAGGATCAGTGGCGCTGCCGGCTCGGCGCGGCGCCGCGGGCGCTGCCAGTGCAGCCAGCAGAAGGCCGCGAGGGCGATGCCGGCGACCAGCACCAGCAGCCACCAGCCGGGGGCCGGCGGCCACCAGTGGATGGCCGGTGGGGGGATCAGTGGTTGCAGGTTGTCGAGCGGGTTCATGGATGGCTCACCGGCCGCGGTTGCAGCCGCTCGCGCAGCTGCTCGATCAGCTCGAACTGGGTGCTGAGCGGCAGCAGCAGGCTGCCGAGGCGTTCGGCGAGGCGCTGCCAGCGCGCCTGGCGCGCCTGGCCGAGGCTGCGATAGGCCTGGCGCAGCTCGCTGTCGTGGGTGTCCAGCTCCAGCTGGGCGCCGTTCTGGGCGAAGCGCAGCAGGCCGGCGCTGGGCAGGGCATGATCGAGGGGATCGGAGAGCGGCAGCAGCAGCAGCTCGCTGTGCCGGCCGAGGAGCAGCAGCTGGCGCTCGGCGGTGTCGGACAGTGCCCGCTCGTCGCACAGCACCACCACCAGACTGCCTGGGCGCAGCACCTCGTGGGCGCGGCGCAGGGCCAGGCCGAAGCTGTCCGGCTCGTCCGGCAGTTCGCTGTGCAGGGCTTGGTTGGCGCGAACCAGGCGGTTGAGCAGCTGCAGCAGACTCTGCTTGCTGCGCCGCGGCTTGATCTCGTGGGGCGCGCCGCTGCCGAACACCAGCCCGCCGACCCGGTCGTTGTGCTCCAGGGCCGCCCAGCCGATCAGCGCCGCAGCCTGGGCGGCGAGCACCGACTTGAATCGTCGCGAGGAGCCGAAGAACAGCTGGCGGCTCTGTTCGGCGAGGATGAAGATCGGCCGTTCGCGCTCTTCGTGGAACAGCTTGGTGTGCGGCTCCTGGGTGCGTGCGGTGACCCGCCAGTCGATGTTGCGCACGTCGTCGCCGGTCTGGTAGACGCGCACCTGGTCGAAGTCCACGCCGCGCCCGCGCAGCCTGGAGTGGTGCGCGCCGAGCAGCACACTGCGGCGGGTTGCGCTGGAGAACAGCTGCACCTCGCGCACCCGGTGGCGGATCTCGATCAGCTCGCTCAGGCTCACCTGGACGCCGTCCGGAGCCGCCGCCGGGTGCGGCCCGCCTGCCGCCTGCGGGTGCATTCAGGCCACCGCCACCACGTCGAGGATGCGCTGGATGACCTGATCCTGGTCGACCCCGGCGGCCTCGGCCTCGAAGGAGAGGATCAGACGGTGGCGCAGCACGTCGAACAGCACCGTCTGGATGTCTTCCGGGCTGACGAAGTCGCGCCCGACCAGCCAGGCGTGGGCGCGCGCGCAGCGGTCGAGGGCGATGGAGCCGCGCGGACTGGCGCCGTAGGTCAGCCATTCGCCCAGCTCGGCGTCGAAGCGCGCCGGCGTACGCGAGGCCATCACCAGCTGCACCAGGTATTCCTCCACCGCATCGGCCATGTACAGGCCGAGGATCTCCTTGCGCGCGGCGAAGATCGCCTGCTGGCTGAGCCGGTGCTCGGGTTTGGTCTCGCCGTGCAACGCCTCGCCGCGGGCCTGCTGGAGGATCTTGCGTTCCACCGCGGCGTCCGGGAAGCCGATCTTCACATGCATGAGGAAGCGGTCGAGCTGGGCTTCCGGCAGCGGGTAGGTGCCCTCCTGCTCGATGGGGTTCTGGGTGGCCATCACCAGGAACAGCGGCGACAGCTCATAGGTGCGCCGGCCGATGGACACCTGGCGCTCGGCCATAGCTTCGAGCAGCGCCGACTGGACCTTGGCTGGGGCGCGGTTGATCTCGTCAGCCAGTACCAGGTTGTGGAAGATCGGCCCCTGCTGGAAGACGAAGCTGCCGGTTTCCGGGCGGTAGATCTCGGTACCCGTGATGTCCGCCGGGAGCAGGTCGGGGGTGAACTGGATGCGATGGAATTCCGCCTCGATGCCCTCGGCGAGATCCTTGATCGCCTTGGTCTTGGCCAGGCCGGGGGCACCCTCGACCAGCAGGTGGCCGTCGGCGAGCAGGGCGATGAGCAGGCGGTCGATCAGCTTTTCCTGGCCGAGGATCTGGCTGGCCAGGTATTGCCGCAGTGCTACTAGCGCTTCTCGATGATCCATCTCTCTACACTTCCGCAAAATGACCGCAGGTCTTGTCTGCCGTAGGGCAGCGGGCGCCACTTTAAAACAAAACGTGGCGCCGTGCCGCCGCACTAATGGCCCGCCGTGACGAGCCAGCCCTCCGATTTCGAAGCCGCCGCTGTGCGCCAGAGCGAGGAGGAGCAGGTTGTCCACGACCTCCTGAGCGGCTGCATCGAGGCGATTGTAGATGGCCGACAGCACATCGGCGCCGAAGGAGTAGCCGATCAGCACGAGGCGCCTGGCGCCCCAGTGTTCGGTAGCTGTGCATGATCCGGGCGAGATCGGCGGCAGCCTGTTCCGGCGACTTGTGGTTCCAGAAATAACGCAGGCAGTTGACACCCATCACGGATAGCTGCGCCAGGCATGATATCCATGGTGGCGCTTCAGGCTCCGGGGTTGCGTCTGCAGGGCTCAAGGCGCCTGTCTCGAGCTGCCGGGCAGCGCCCGGGCGTAGGGCAGGCATGGACGGGCCAAGGGCCGCCTATGCTGCATGCAGGAACATTTTCAGGAGTGCGACCATGGCGTTTTTCATGGCCGACAGCAAGGCCGACTTCCTGGTGCAGTTGCAGGCGGCCCTGGGGGCGCATCTGGACGAACGGCTGCTGCCTCAGGTGATGCTGTTCGCCGACGAGTTCTTTGCCATGATCGGTCTCGACGAGCTGAGCGAAAGGCGGCTGTCCGACCTGGTCGGCTGTACCCTGTCGGCCTGGCGCCTGCTCGAGCGTTTCGATCCGGCGCGGCCTGAGGTGAAGGTCTTCAACCCCGACTACGAGAAGCACGGCTGGCTGTCCAGCCACAGTGTGGTCGAGGTGTTGCACCCGGACATGCCCTTTCTGGTCGACTCGCTGCGCATGGAGCTGAACCGCCGCGGCCACGGCATCCATACCCTGCAGGGCGGGGTGTTCGGGGTGCGCCGCAACGCCGCCGGCGAGCTGTTGGAGGTCCTGTCCCGCGGCGGCCACGGCGAAGGGGTGCAGCAGGAGGCGCTGATCTTCGCCGAGATCGACCGTTGCGCCAGTCTGGGCGAGCAGAGCATGCTTGAGCAGGCTCTGCAGGAGGTACTCGGCGAGGTGCGCCTGGCGGTCGCCGATTTCGAGCCGATGACCTCCTGTGTCCGGGCGCTGCTGGACTGGCTGGAGCGGGCGCGGCTCAAGGTGGACGCCGAGGAGTTGGCGGAGATCAAGGTATTCCTGCTCTGGCTGCTGGAGGATCATTTCACCTTCCTCGGCTACGAGGAACTCCGCGTAGTGGACTGCCCGGACGGCGGCGCGCGGGTCGCCTATGACGAGCGCTCCCTGCTCGGCTTGAGCAAGCGCCTGCGCAGCGGGCTGGACGAAGCCTGGCTGCGCATCGAGCCTGAAGCCCTGCACTACCTGCGCGAGCCGCTGCTGCTGTCCTTCGCCAAGGCCTCGCAGCCGTCCCGTGTGCACCGCCCGGCCTATCCCAACTACGTCTCCCTGCGCGAGCTGGACGAGGCCGGCCGGGTGGTCCGGGAATTCCGTTTCATGGGCCTGTACACCGCCTCGGTGTACAACGAGAGCGTCCGGCACATCCCCTACATCCGCCGCAAGGCCGCGGAGATCGAGCGGCGTGCCGGCTTCGACAGCAGCAGCCATCTAGCCCGCGAGCTCAGCCAGGTGCTCGAGGTTTTGCCGCGCGACGACCTGTTCCAGACCCCCCTCGACGAGCTGTTGCACACCGCGATCAGCATCGTGCAGATCCAGGAGCGCAACCGCCTGCGCCTGTTCCTGCGCAAGGACCCCTACGGGCGCTTCGTCTACGGCCTGGCCTACGTGCCGCGGGACATCTACTCCACGGAGATCCGCCAGAAGATGCAGCAGCTGCTGATGGAGCGCCTGAAGGCCAGCGACTGCGAGTTCTGGGTGTACTTCTCCGAGTCCATCCTGGCGCGGGTGCAGTTCATCCTGCGCGTCGATCCCAAGGTGCGGCTGGATTTCGACCCGCAGCGCCTGGAGCAGGAGATGATCCGCGCCTGCCGCTCCTGGCGGGACGAATATGCCAGCCTGATGGTGGAGAGCTTCGGCGAGGCCCAGGGCACCGGCCTGCTGGCGGACTTCCCGCAGGGCTTTCCGGCCGGCTACCAGGAGCGCTTCGCCCCCCACTCGGCGGTGGTCGACATGCAGCACCTGCTCACCCTGGGTGACGAGAGGCCGCTGGTGATGAGCTTCTACCAGCCGCTGCGCCAGGGCGACCAGCAGCTTCACGGCAAGATCTACCATCCGGATACCCCGCTGCCGCTGTCCGACGTGCTGCCGATCCTCGAGAACCTCGGCCTGCGCGTGCTCGGCGAGTTCCCCTACCAACTGCGCCGCCGCGACGGCCGCGAGTTCTGGATCCACGACTTCTCGTTCACCTGCGCCGAGGGTGCGGAGGTGGACCTCCAGCAGTTGAACAACACTCTGCAAGACGCCTTCATTCATATCGTGCGTGGCAACGCCGAGAACGACGCTTTCAACCGCCTGGTGCTGAGCGCCGCCATGCCCTGGCGCGAGGTCGCCCTGCTGCGCGCCTATGCCCGCTACCTGAAGCAGATCCGCCTGGGCTTCGACCTCGGCTACATCGCCGCCACCCTGCTCAACCACAGCGACATCGCCCGCGAGCTGGTGCGCCTGTTCCGCACCCGCTTCTACCTGGCGCGGCGCATCGCCGGCGAGGACCTGGAGGACAAGCAGCAGCGCCTGGAGCAAGCCATCCTCGGCGCCTTGGATCGAGTCGAGGTGCTCAACGAGGATCGCATCCTGCGCCGCTACCTGGAGCTGATCAAGGCCACCCTGCGCACCAACTTCTACCAGCCGGACGCCGGCGGCCAGGCCAAGGGCCACTTCAGCCTCAAGCTCGACCCGCAGGCGCTCTCCGAGCTGCCACGGCCGGTGCCCCGCTACGAGATTTTCGTCTACTCGCCGCGAGTCGAGGGCGTCCATCTGCGCGGCGGCAAGGTGGCCCGCGGTGGCCTGCGCTGGTCAGACCGCGAGGAGGACTACCGCACCGAGGTGCTCGGCCTGGTCAAGGCCCAGCAGGTGAAGAACGCGGTGATCGTGCCGGTTGGCGCCAAGGGCGGCTTCGTCCCGCGGCGCCTGCCGGCCGGCGGCTCGCGGGACGAGATCCAGGCGGAGGCGATCGCCTGCTACCGGATCTTCGTCTCGGCCCTGCTGGACGTCACCGACAACCTGAAGGAGGGCGAGATCGTGCCGCCGGCCAATGTGCTGCGCTACGACGGTGCCGATCCCTACCTGGTGGTGGCCGCCGACAAGGGCACGGCGAGCTTCTCCGACATTGCCAACGGTATCGCCGCCGACTACGCCTTCTGGCTGGGCGATGCCTTCGCCTCCGGTGGCTCCAGCGGCTACGACCACAAGAAAATGGGCATCACCGCCCGCGGCGGCTGGGTCGCCGTGCAGCGTCACTTCCGCGAGCACGGCATCGACGTGCAGCACGACCCGATCAGTGTGATCGGCATCGGCGACATGTCCGGCGACGTGTTCGGCAACGGCCTGCTGCAGTCGCGGAGTGTGCGTCTGGTGGCGGCCTTCGACCATCGGCACGTGTTCATCGATCCCGATCCCGATCCAGCGCAGAGCTTCACCGAGCGGCGCCGGCTGTTCGAGCTGCCGCGCTCCACCTGGGCGGACTACGACGCGGCGCTGATCTCCCCCGGCGGCGGGGTGTTTCCGCGCAGCGCCAAAAGCATTCCGATCAGCGCGCAGATGCAGGAGCGCTTCGCCATCGCCGCCAAGCAGCTGACCCCCGCCGAACTGATCAGCGCCCTGCTCAGGGCGCCGGTCGATCTGCTGTGGAACGGCGGCATCGGCACCTACGTCAAGTCCAGCCGGGAAAGCCACGTGGACATCGGCGACAAGGCCAACGACGTGCTGCGTATCGACGGCCGCGAGCTGCGCGCCAAGGTGGTGGGCGAGGGCGGCAACCTCGGCATGAGCCAGCTCGGCCGGGTCGAGTACTGCCTCAGTGGTGGGGCCTGCAATACCGATTTCATCGACAACGCTGGCGGGGTCGACTGCTCCGACCACGAGGTGAACATCAAGATCCTGCTCGGCGAGGTACTGGCCGCCGGCGACATGACCGGTAAGCAGCGCGACCAACTGCTCCACGAGATGACCGACGCGGTGGCCGGGCTGGTGCTGGGCAACATCTACAAGCAGACCCAGGCGCTGTCCCTGGCCGAGCGCCGCGCGCGGCTGCACCCCGGCGAGTACCGCCGGCTGATCGATGCGCTGGAGCATGCCGGGCGGCTGGATCGCCTGCTGGAGTTCCTGCCGAGCGACGAGCAGTTCGCCGAGCGCCTCGCTGGTGGGACCAGCCTGACCCGTCCAGAGCTGGCGGTGTTGATCTCCTACAGCAAGATCGACCTCAAGGAGTCCCTGCTGGACTCCCCGGTACCGGACGACGATTACCTGATCCGCGACATGGAGAGCGCTTTCCCGCCGCTGCTGATGGAGCGCTTCGGCGCGCTGATGCGCAGCCACCGGCTGCGCCGCGAGATTGTCGCCACGCAGATCGCCAACGATCTGGTCAACCACATGGGCATCACCTTCGTGCAGCGCCTCAAGGAGTCCACTGGCATGGACGCCGCGGCGGTGGCCGAGGCCTATGTGATCGTCCGCGACATCTTTCACCTGCCGCACTGGTTCCTGCAGATCGAGGCGCTGGACTACCAGGTGCCCGCCGAGCTGCAACTGACCTTGATGGACGAGCTGACCCGTCTCGGCCGGCGCGCCACCCGCTGGTTCTTGCGCAACCGCCGCGGCGAGCTGGACGTTGCCCGCGACGTGGTGCACTTCGGCCCCCGGGTCGCCGCCCTCGGCCTGAAGCTCGAGGAGCTGCTCGAAGGCAGCACCCGCAAGCAGTGGCAGCTGCGCTACCGCGGCTATGCCGAGGCGGGGGTGCCGGAGCTGCTGGCGCGGCTGGTAGCCGGCACTGGCTACCTGTACACCTTGCTGCCGATCCTCGAGGCGGCTGACGTCACCGGGCGCGAGCCGGCGGAGGTAGCGCTCGCGCACTTCGCCGTGGGTGGTGTCCTGGAGCTGCCTTGGTATCTGCAGCAGATCACCAACCTGCCGGTCGAGAACCAGTGGCAGGCGCTGGCCCGGGAGGCGTTCCGCGACGACATGGACTGGCAGCAACGCGCCATCACCATCGCCCTGCTGCAGGTGGTTGGCGGACCAGAGGCGGTCGAGGCGCGGGTGGCGCTCTGGCTGGAGCAGAATCAGCCGGCGGTCGAGCGCTGGCGGGCGACCTTGGCCGAGCTGCGTGCGGCCGGCACCGCGGAATATGCCATGTTCGCGGTCGCCAACCGCGAGCTGGCGGACCTGGCGCAGAGCGGCACGCGCGGGGCCTGAGTGTCGAGCCCGCTGCTGCCGGGCTGTCAGGGGGCTCAGCGGGCCTGGGGGGGGAGCTCCCGCCGGGGGCGGAAGCGCTGGCCGTGCTCGGGCAGCCAGCGGTAGAAGAAATAGAATTCGAAGAGCGAGGGATGGGAGCAGTGACAGAGGAAGTGGGTGGAGGAATCCTGGGAACCGCTTTCGCACTGCAGATAGCCCAGGTCGATCATTGTGGACAGCGCCTCCCGCTCCTCGGAGCTCACCCATACCCGCTTGCCGCGGATCAGGTCGACCACCAGAGCGCACAGTTTGGCGAGGGTGGCGGTTTCCTTGGGAGCTCCGTCGTTTGCCAGGGCGGGCGGGGCGGCCATGATCCGGTTGATCGGCTTGAATCCAAATGGTAGGCCGGTCTGTTGCCATTTTCTGGCCATTTCAAACATCTCCTTGTCGAGCACAGTCCGTTCCAGAGCAACTTGCGGGTATCGACTGCGGCCGGGCAGGCGCTCGCCGCGAGCGCTTTCCACACCCCCTGCTTTCCTGCAGCGGGTGCAGTTACGACCGGCAGTCGCGAAAAAGGTTTGACCAATATCAAGGAAAACTGGCGTCCAGGGTTGCCGTGAGGCCGTTTTACCGGTAGTCCGGCAATCCCGGCCCGCCGATATTGGCGGCTCTTGGATCGGCCCGCTATTCGACGGGTTTGGCCAGCTGCTGAAGCAGGACTTCGTGGAAATGCTCCGGTGCCTGGATCTGCGGGGAATGACCGAGATCGGCGAAGGTCTCGAGGGTGGCGCCGGGAATGCGCTTCGCCGCTTCCCGGGAGAGCCGACGGTAGTCGCCGAGCAGCGGGCGCAGCTCGGCCGGTACCGCGTCCTTGCCGATGGCGGTGTTGTCCTTCTCGCCGATCAGCAGCAGGGTCGGCACCTTCAGCTGCTCGAACTCGTAGTACACCGGCTGAGTGTAAATCATGTCGTAGGTCAGCGCCGAGCTCCACGCCACGCGCTGCTTGCCCGGCCCCTGGAACAGGCCGGCTTGCATCTGTACCCAGCGGTCGAACTCGGGGCGCCACTGGCCGGCGTAATAGGTGCTGAGCTGGTAGTTGCGGATGCCCTCGGCGCTGGTTTTGAGTTCGCGGGCGTACCACTCGTCCACAGTGCGATAGGGCACGCCGACGGCCTTCCAGTCCTCCAGGCCGATGGGGTTGACCAGCACCAGGCGCTCCAGCTGCTGCGGATAGAGCAAGGCGAAGCGGGTGGCGAGCATGCCGCCCATGGAGTGGCCCATGAGGCTGTAGCGCTGGATGCCGAGGGATTCCAGCAGCGCCCGGGTGTTGGCCGCCAGTTGCTGGAAGCTGTACTGGTAGTGCTCCGGCTTGCTGGACTTGCAGAAGCCGACTTGGTCCGGTGCCACTAACCGGTAGCCGGCCTTGACGAGGGCGGTGATGCTGCCTTCCCAGGTCGCCGCGCAGAAGTTCTTGCCGTGCAGCAGAACCAGCGTGCGGCCGTTGGGTTCGGCCGGCCGCACGTCCAGGTAGGCCATCCGCAGCGACTGGCCCTGGGATTCGAAGGCGAAGTACTGGACTGGGTGGGGATAGTCGAAGCCTTCCAGCTCGGGGCCGTAGAGCGGGGATTCGGCAGCCATGGCGGCGGGCAGGCTCAGGGCCAGCAGCGCGGGGTATAACCGGCGGGACATGGACAGCTCCTTCATGGACATCTCCTTGGGGCGGTGGGGCTGCAGATTCAGCCGGGCGCGCTATCCGCGGCCGGCAGCAGCCCGGCGAGAAAGCCGGTCACGTCCGGCGCGCCGGCCTGGTAGAGCCCTTCGCCGAGGGCGTTGGCCGCCGGATGGCGGCGGGGTAGCAGGAGGAACTCGGGGGCGCCGCTGCGGCGCAGCAGGGTGAGGCGGGCATAGGGCATGCCCAGGTCGAGCAACAGGCCCATGAAAGCTGGATCGCTCCAGGCCTGTGCTGGCATGGCGAGCACGTGGTAGCGCTGGCGCAGGCCTGCCAGGCCGCTTTCGCTCAGCCGGTAGCTGGTCAGCTCGGCGGGCAGGACGACCTCCAGGCCGCGCCGCCGGGCATAGACGACGGTGCCGGCGAAGGCCGGCAGGTGCTGCGGCTCGCCGGCCCAGAACAGCCGCTCGCCACGCCAGCCGGCTTGGCGCAGGTGCAGGCGGCCGGCCTCGGGAAACTCCGCCACGGCCTGGCCGAGGGTGCGCACGAAATCCTTGTAGCTGATGATCCGCACGGTGCGGCATGCGGAAGTCGCACTGTAGGCCTCGAGGCCGTCGTGCAGCGGGGCCTGCGGGTCCTTGCCGACCAGTCCGTCGATCTGGCGCAGGTCGATACTGTCCAGGCTGTGCTGCTCTTGCTCGACGAGGCGCATCAGCACCGCGCGGGCATCCGCCTTGTCCTCCTGGACCGGCCCGGAAAGGGCGTCGCGCGGCAGCTCGACCAGCCGGTGCAGGGGTGGATCGGCTTGCCACCAGATGCTCTCCTGCACCGGCGGCAGCGGCTGAAAAGGCAGGCGCAGCGCCCGGGCCTTCAGCAGCAGCTGACGTGGTGTGCGCCTCCCCAGGCCCAGACGCTGGGCAAGGGCGGCGAGGCTTGGAGGCAGGAAAAACATGCTGGGGTGATCCATTGACAGGCTGGGGGCGGGCAGTGTGGCAGATGACTGTGCAGGTGCCTACCCTGAGCGCCGGTGGCGAATCCTGCAGCCGCGCTTTTCCCCCGCGGGAGACGGCGCCGACGAATTTTTCGCTGCTTTGCTGTCGGAAAGCGCAGGGGTTTTCGTATCGACTCATCCCTCTGAAGGAGAATTCGCCATGACCACACGACGCCAATTCCTCTCCGTCGCCGCGGTAGGCACCGCCGTGCTGGCGGCCTCACCCCTGCTCGCGCAGACGTAGGGAAGTGGCTCGCTGATGCCGACCAAAGGCAAGCCGGGCAGTGGGCCGGTACCGACCAACGCGCCGGTCGCCGGCGGCAAGTTCCGCCCGTTCACCCGCATCGGTCTGGGCGGCGTGGCCATCGGCAATGGCTTCGCGCCGGCCACCGGCGAGCAGAGCCAAGCCATGCTGCAGGCCGCCTTCGATGCCGGAGTCCACTATTTCGACACTTCACCCTGGTATGGCCTGGGTCTCAGCGAGCGCCGCTTCGGCCATTTCCTGCATAACCTGAGGCGCGAGGAGTATGTGCTGTCGACCAAGGTGGGACGCCTGCTGACCAAGGCCCGGGGCTTCGGCGTCAACCATCCCGCGCCGGCACTGCGTGCTCTGGAGGTCGGCGATCCGGACATCTTCCTGCTGGCCTGCCAGTATTCGCTGCTCGACCACCAGAAGGCACTGGACAACACCTTCCCGCAGCTCGCCAAGCGTGCTGGCCGGGCGCGACCGTTATCTCTACGCCGCCACCATTCCGTCCTGGGCGCCGGAGAAGCGCATGCGGGTCATGGCGATCGCCGACCAGTACGGCATCGATCTGCGCACCGCCGCCCTACAGTTCGCCGCCGCCCATCCGGTGGTCTCGGCCATCATCCCCGGCGCGCGCATGCCCGAACAGGTGCAGGCCAACATCCAGTCGATGCAGATCGCGATCCCCAACGAGTTCTGGGAAGCGCTCAAGCGTGAGGAGCTGATCGCGCAGAACGCGCCGGTGACCAGGCTCGCTTGAGGCGCCGCGCTGATGGCCTGTGTGGTTGCCTGGTCAACTCAAGGTCGGAGAAGCGAGGCTCCGGGACCGGACGCCGAAATCGACCCATCGAATCGATCAAACAGGTCCTGGAAGCGCGCGGCGTGGCTATAATCGCCGCCCCACGCCAATCGCCGAGTCAACCCTGCCCATGTACAACCTGGCCCGCCAGCTGCTGTTCAAACTGTCCCCGGAAACCGCCCATGAACTGTCCATCGATCTGCTCGGGGTTGGTGGCCGGCTGAACCTCAACGGCCTGCTGTGCCGCAGGCCGGCGAGCCTGCCGGTGCGGGTGATGGGCCTGGACTTCCCCAACCCGGTCGGCCTTGCCGCCGGGCTGGACAAGAACGGCGACGCCATCGACGGTCTCGCCCAGCTGGGCTTCGGCTTCATCGAGATCGGTACCGTGACGCCGCGGCCGCAGCCGGGCAATCCCAAGCCGCGGCTGTTCCGCTTGCCGGAGGCCGAGGCCATCATCAACCGCATGGGCTTCAACAACCAGGGCGTCGACCATCTGCTGGCGCAGGTCCAGGCCGCCCGCTATAGCGGCGTGCTCGGCATCAACATCGGCAAGAACTTCGACACTCCGGTGGAGCGGGCAGTGGACGACTACCTGATCTGTCTGGACCGGGTCTACCCCCATGCCAGTTATGTGACGGTCAACGTCAGCTCGCCGAACACCCCGGGACTGCGCAGCCTGCAGTTCGGCGACTCGCTCAGGCAGTTGCTCGAAGCCCTGCGCCAGCGTCAGGAGGAGCTGGCCGGGCGCCACGGCCGGCGGGTGCCGCTGGCGATCAAGATCGCTCCGGACATGAGCGACGAGGAAACCGTGCAGGTCGCCCGGGCGCTGCTGGACACCGGCATGGACGCGGTGATCGCCACCAACACCACCCTCGGCCGCGAGGGCGTCGAGGGCCTGGCGCATGCCGGCGAGGCCGGCGGGCTGTCCGGTGCGCCGGTGCGCGAGAAGAGCACCCACACGGTGCGGGTGCTGGCCGGGGAGCTGGGCGGGCGCTTGCCGATCATCGCCGTCGGCGGCATCACCGAAGGCCGCCATGCGGCGGAGAAGATCGCCGCCGGGGCCAATCTGGTGCAGATCTATACTGGTTTCATCTATAGGGGGCCGGCGCTGATCCGCGAAGCGGTGGATGCCATCGCCGCGGAACAGGGCCGGCCGGCCAGGTCGCACTGCGCGCGATAAGAAAGGGCTCCCGAAGGAGCCCGTGGTCTTGATGCCTGACGCCTCTGCAGCAGGCGTTCAGGATGAGAATGCCGTGATCCCTCCGATCAGCTTACGGCACGTAGTTGGTTCAAGCGGTGGATGCCAGCGGTGCCGGTCAGGCCATCCCAGTTGTCACCACGGCCCTCGCGCCAGCCGTTGAGCCAGGCCTGACGGGTCGACGGGTGGGTGAAAGGACAGAGTTCGCGGGATTTGCCATGAATGCCGTTCTGATAGCCGCGCAGAAAAGCCCGTTCCAACGGATCACGCTTGAGTCTTCTCATAGGGTGTTGCCCTCACTGTTGACTGTTATGTCCCATTGGCCTCATGGCGAGACCTGGCAGACTTGGCTGCCAATGAAACCGCTGCCGGCGTGGCGGTTTCTTCCCTCGCCGTTGCAGCGAGGACTCTGGTTGCTTTCTATCCAATGAGTTCTGGCCTGTGAATGACCGTTTTGTCATAAGATCGAAATTTTTTTGAAGTCAAAGACATAAGCTTTCAAGAAAAAATTACTTCAACTTCGACAAAACCCTGCTGATTTGGGGGGGTATGTGAGACGGCATGGGATTTGCCAGCCGGCTGGCTTCGTGTTGCACTCCATGTGGCCATGCGACAAAGGGTCACGCCGCAGGCTTGTCATGATCGAATGGCGTGCCGATCCGGCACGTACGTTGGCCTGTCATCAATTGTTTCCGCGTTGCGACGGAGCCTGTTTGGGCACAGGGCAAGGCGTGAGGAGAGAGGTTTGGTCATTCCAAATGAACGACGAACAATGTGGCACTCTGCCCAAACAGGCCCGTCCCTTCGGGTTGCGCCTGAAAGCGACCCATGCGGCGTTGCAGCCTTTGGCAAGGGAATGACCATTGCCTGCAGGCTGCGCCTTGCCTGGACCGCTTTCAGGCGGCAACGCAATCGGGGAAACAATTGATGACAGGCCATGACTGCCTGAGGCACTGGAAGCCCCCCATGTCGGATCGTTACGAACTCGTTCTCACCTGCCCGAAGAGTCTGGAAGGCCTGCTCGCCGAGGAGGCGGCCGGCCTGGGCCTGGCTGAGGGCCGCGAACAGGTTGCCGGGGTGCAGGGCCTGGGCGACCTGGAAACCGCCTACCGGCTGTGCCTCTGGTCGCGCCTGGCCAACCGCGTGCTGCTGGTGCTCGGGCGCTTTCCGGTGGGCAACCCCGAGGAGCTGTACCAGGGTGTACAGGCGGTCGACTGGCAGGATCACCTGCTGCCGACCGGCAGCCTGGCGGTGGAGTTCAGCGGTCACGGCTCGGGTATCGACAACAGCCATTTCGGCGCCCTCAAGGTCAAGGATGCGATCGTCGACCAGCTGCGCCGGCACAGCGGCCAGCGCCCCTCGGTGGACAAGCTCAATCCTGACCTGCGCATCCACCTGCGCCTGGACCGGGGCGAGGCGGTGCTTTCCCTGGACCTCTCCGGACACAGCCTGCACCAGCGTGGCTACCGCCTGCAGCAGGGCGCCGCGCCGCTCAAGGAAAACCTCGCCGCGGCGATCCTGATCCGCGCCGGCTGGCCGCGCATCGCCGCCGAGGGCGGAGCGCTGGCCGACCCCATGTGCGGGGTCGGCACCTTCCTGGTCGAGGCGGGGATGATGGCCGCCGACCTCGCGCCCAACCTGCGCCGCGAGCACTGGGGCTTCGCCAACTGGCTGGGGCATGTCCCGGCGCTGTGGAGGCGCCTGCACGAGGAGGCCGAGGCGCGCGCCGCCGCCGGTCTGGCCCGGCCGCCCCTGTGGATTCGCGGCTACGAGGCCGACCCGCGGCTGATAACGCCTGCGCGCAACAACATCGAGCGCGCCGGGCTGGACGGTTGGATCCGGGTCTACCAGGGCGAGCTGGCTACCTTCGCGCCGCATCCGGACAAGGGGCAGCAGGGACTGGTGGTGTGCAACCCGCCCTATGGCGAGCGCCTCGGCGATCCGGCGAGCCTGCTCTATCTCTACCAGCATCTCGGCGAGCGCCTGCGCAGCCAGTGCGAGGGATGGGAGGCGGCGGTTTTCACCGGCGCGCCGGAGCTGGGCAAGCGCATGGGCATCCGCAGCCACAAGCAATACGCCCTCTGGAACGGCGCGCTGCCGTGCAAGCTGCTGCTGTTCAGGGTGCAGCCGGAGCAGTTCGTCACCGGGCGCACTGAGACGGCGCCGAGTGAAGCGCGGATGATCGGCGGCCAGTTGGTGGAGCGTCCGCCGGCAGTGCGCAGCGCGCCGGCACGGTTGTCCGAAGGCGGGCAGATGTTCGCCAACCGCCTGCAGAAGAACTTCAAACAGCTCGACAAGTGGGCGCGCCGCGAAGGCATCGAATGCTACCGGCTGTATGATGCCGACATGCCGGAATATGCCCTGGCGGTGGACCTGTACCGCGACTGGGTGCACGTGCAGGAGTATGCGCCGCCGCGCTCGATCGATCCGGACAAGGCCCAGGCGCGTCTGCTCGATGCCCTGTCGGCGATTCCCCAGGTGCTGGACATCGACCCGGCGCGAGTGGTGATCAAGCGCCGCGAACGCCAGGCCGGCAAGAGGCAGTACGAGCGCCAGGACCAGCAGGGGCGCTTCATGGAGGTCGGCGAGGCCGGCGTGAAGCTCTTGGTCAACCTCACCGACTACCTGGACACCGGGCTGTTCCTCGACCACCGGCCGCTGCGCCTGCGCATCCAGCGCGAGGCGGCCGGCAAGCGTTTTCTCAACCTGTTCTGCTACACCGCGACGGCCACCGTGCATGCGGCCAAGGGTGGGGCGCGCAGCACCACCAGCGTCGATCTGTCGAAGACCTACCTCGACTGGGCGCGGCGCAACCTGGCGCTGAACGGCTTTTCCGAGCGGCACCGGCTGGAGCAGGCCGACGTGATGGAGTGGCTGGCCGCCGACCGCGGCGAATACGAGCTGATCTTCATCGACCCGCCGACCTTCTCCAACTCCAAGCGCATGGAGGGGGTGTTCGACGTGCAGCGCGACCACGTGCGCCTGCTCGACCTGGCCATGGCGCGCCTGGCGAAGGGCGGAGTGCTGTATTTTTCCAACAACTTCCGCAAGTTCCAGCTCGACCCCATGCTCGAGCAGCGCTATGCGGTGGAGGAGATCAGCGCGCAGAGCCTGGATGCGGATTTCGCCCGCAACCCGAAGATTCACCGCGCCTGGCGGCTGCAGGCGAGAAAGGACTGAGGGCGGCCGGCCGCTCCGCAAGGGAGCGGCCGGCCCGGACGGTCAGCGCTGGGCGGTGTTGGACAGTTTCGGCTGGCGGTACAGGTCGACCAGCACCTGGTCGAGGATCGACGAGGCGCCCCAGGGCCGCGGGTGGTTGAGGAGGGCGACCACCACCCAGGTGTTGCCGTTCTGGTCGCGGCTGAAGCCGGCGATGGCGCGCACGGTTTTCAGGGTGCCGGTCTTGATGTGCGCCTCGCCGACCAGAGGGGTGCGGCGCAGACGCTTGCGCATGGTACCGTCCATCGCCACCAGCGGCATCGAGGCGATGAATTCGGCCGCATAGGGACTGTGCCAGGCGGCCTTGAGCATCTCGGCCATTTCCCGGGCGCTGATCCGCTCGGCCCGCGACAGGCCTGAGCCGTTCTCCATCACCAGATGTTGCGCATCGATGCCCTTGCGGGTCATCCATTGGCGGACCGCGCGGTACGCCGCCTGGGCGTCGTCGGTGTCGGCACTGGTGCGGAACTGCTCGCCAATGCTGAGGAACAGCTGGCGGGCCATGGTGTTGTTGCTGAACTTGTTGACATCGCGAATGATCTCCACTACGTCCGGCGAGAAGGCGCGGACCAGCAGGCGGGCCTGCCTGGGCACCTCGCCGAGGCGGTCCTGACCCTGGATGCTGCCGCCCAACTCCTGCCAGATGGCGCGCACGGCGCCGGCGGCATAGGTCTGGTGGTCGAGCGGGGCGATGTAGCTCTGTGCGCTGCAGCCGGCCGGCAGCTTGCCGGTGACCACCATGCTGTAGCCCTTTTCCTGCGGGATCAGGTTATAGCGCACGTCCGGCCAGTCCGGACAGGCGCTGGCCGGCAGCACCTTCGCCTGGTTGTCGATGGTCATGCCGGCGATCGGTGGCTCGATGCTGACCTGTACCTTGCCGGGTTCGGCGCGGGCGATGAAGCGCAGCGCCTTGAGGTTGATCAGCAGGGAGTCGGGCTCGACCAGGAAGGGCTTGTTGCTGTCGCCGCCGTCATCGTTGAACGCCGGCAGCTGCGGCTTCACGAAGTGGCTGCGGTCGAGCACCAGATCGCCGTGCACTTCCCGCACGCCGTTGGCGCGCAGGTCGCGCATCAGCAGCCAGAGTTTTTCCATATTCAGCTTGGGATCGCCGCCGCCCTTCAGGTACAGGTTGCCGTCCAGCACGCCGTCGCGCAGCGGGCCGTCGGCGTAGAACTCGGTGCGCCACTTGTGGGTCGGGCCGAGCAGTTCGAGGGCTGCGTAGGTGGTCACCAGCTTCATCGTCGAGGCTGGGTTCAGCGGCACGTCGGCGTTGATGAAGGTCGGCGTGCCCGGCCCGGTGAGCGGCAGCACCGCCAGGGACAGGGCATCGCCGGGGAGCTTGTGGGCGCTCAGCGCCTGCTGGACATTCTTCGGCAGCGTGGTGTTGATCTGGGCCGCGCTCGCCGACAGGGCGAACGACAGCAGCAGGCTGGCAATGGCAAGCCGGCGGAAAGTTGCAATCATCAAGGGTGCCCCTCCGACTCAGGGCTGAACGAAGCGAAATGGGAGAAGAGTCCGGCTGCTTCCGGGAACGGTTTCGCATTATGCCCGAAGCGGGGCGGCCGATGGTTGCCCGATGTGCAGGATCCCCCGCCGCGCTGCTCAGCGCGGCAGTACATTCGTGCGGGAGCGGGCGGCCCGCCAGTCGCGCAGCCGGCGCCTGATGTACAGGGTCAGCGCCACCAGCAGCGCCAGCAGCACGCCGATCAGACTGCCCAGCAGGCGCTCGCGGCTCAGTTGCCAGTCCTGCGCCAGGCTCTCGGCCAGCAGGAGGATGCAGAAGGTCATCTGCAGCACGTAGAGGCTGTAGCGGCCCACCTGGAAGGCGCGGTTGAGCAGGATCAGCGGCAGTACCAGGGCGACCAACTGCGCCGGGCTCTGCAGGCCATGACCGACGAGCACCAGCAGGCCGGCGGCGAGCAGGGCGGCCAGGGCTGTCTTGAGCGCGCGCAGCAATCTGCCCTTGAGGTCGATCTGCAGGCCGGTGACCACCGCCAGGGTCAGCCAGTAGCCGCGCGGCTGTCCGGCCAGGTTGACGATCAGCCCGGCCAGGCCGCAGACCAGAGTGCAGCCCAGGGCATAGAGCCGCCACGGTGGTTGCGGCAGGCGCGCCGCATGGTGGCGCAGCACCTTGAGCACGCTGGACAGGCACGGCATGTAGGGCCACAGGCGCAGGCCGTGCAGGCCGCGCAGGCTAAAGGCGAGCAGGGTCACCCAGAGGCCGCCGAGGGTGAACAGCGTGGCCACGGCGTAGGGGTTGGGCATGCTGCCCAGGGGCTGCTGGCCTTGTCCCAGGCACAGGCAGACCAGCATGCCGAGGCCCAGCTTGCCGGCCTCCCGGCCGAAACGCTGCAGCCAGGCGAGCAGCAGGCCGCCGGCGGCGAAGACCAGCAGGCTCTCGAGTGGACCGGGCGCGGACCAGAATCCCAGGCCCGCGCTGCAGGCGCCAAGGAGGGTCAACAGGAGCATGCGCAGCATGCCGAAGCGGTGCAGGGGGTCGGCCTGGGCGGCCAGGAAGGCGCCGATCGATGCCCAAAGAAATCCGGAATGGCCGCTGAACAGCCCGAGCAGCAGGGGCAGGGCGCAGCCGAGGCTGGCCACGATGGCCGCTCCCCAGGAGGGGGCGGCCGTCCATTGGTGGCGGGAGGGCAGAAACCGGAGCATCGGCTGCGTTCCTTCTTTCACTTCGATACGGCCGGGGGCTTCGTGCCCCCGCGCCGGGCGGTCCTGACCAGCGGGACGCAGATGCTTATGCGTGACCGGAAAACCCGGTCATTTCCCGGGCCATCTCGGTGGCATAGCCATCGGTCATGCCGGCGATGAAGTCGATCATGCGCAGGAAGGCGTGGTACAGCGGCCACTGCGGGTCCGGTGCGTTGTTGCCGAGCAGGTCGAGGATGCGCCGGTTCTTGAACGACGGACGCCGTCCGCCGTGCTGCTCCAGCGCCGCGCCGCAGAAGGCGTCGAGGAGGATCTCCAGGGTGGTATAGGCGCCGATCTCGTGGAGGGTCTTGCGCTTGTCGTGGAAGATCTTCTCGCGGGCGATACGCTTGGCCTGCAGCACGCAGCTCTTGGACGGTCCATGCATGTGCTCGACCAGATCCCCTGGCAGGCTACCGCTCAGCAGGGCCTTTTGCTGTTCGACGAAAGCCCGGGCCGCCGCGTTGGTCAGGTGGTCAATGGCCTTGCCGCGCAGGATTGCCAGCTTGCGCCGCCGCGAATCGCGCGGGCCGAGCTGGCGGTAGGATTCCGGCAGGTCGTCGCCGACCAGGCCGAGCAGCAGGGCCTCGACCTCGGGGTAGTCCAGCAGCTCCATTTCCAGGCCGTCTTCCAGGTCGATCAGCGCGTAGCAGATGTCGTCCGCCGCCTCCATCAGGTAGACCAGCGGATGGCGTGCCCAGCGCTGCTCGTCCTGCTGCGGCAGGCCGAGTTTCTCGGCGATCTGTTCGAGCAGCGGCAGTTCGCTCTGGTAGCAGCCGAACTTGTGCTTCTTGTAGCCCTGGGCGGGTGCGTGGCGCGATGCCCAAGGGTACTTGAGGTAGGCGCCGAGGGTGGCGTAGGTGAGGCGGGTGCCGCCGTCGAACTGGTGGTATTCCAGCTGGGTGAGCACGCGAAATCCCTGGGCGTTGCCCTCGAAATGCAGGAAGTCGTCGCGTTCCGCGTCGCTCATTTCGTCCAGCCAGCCGCGCCCGGCGGCCTGATTGAACCAGTAGCGGATGGCATCCTCGCCGGAATGGCCGAACGGCGGATTGCCGATATCATGGGCCAGACAGGCCGATTGGACGATCATGCCGAGGTCGGCGGGACCGCACCACTCCGGCAGGGCATCGCGCAGCACCTCGCCGACCCGCATGCCCAGCGAGCGGCCGACGCAGCTAACCTCCAGGGAGTGGGTCAGGCGGGTGTGGATGTGATCGTTGCTGGACACCGGATGGACCTGGGTTTTGCGGCCCAGGCGGCGGAAAGCTCCGGAGAAGATGATGCGGTCATGGTCCTTGTGGAAGGGGCTGCGGCCCAGTTCGTCGACGTTGTGCAGCGATTTGCCCAGGCGCTCTCGGGTCAGTAGGGTTTGCCAATCCAAAGCCGTTCCTCATTGTTCAGTAGGCAGCCGGCGCAGGGGCCAAACGCCCGGACTGCCGCGCGACTGCCAGCGCATCCTTGGACAGCGCGAGGAATCCGTCAAGCCTGGGGCTTGGGCGGAACCTGCGGATGCTTCGGCGGACGGGATTCGCGGTACTGCCTGAGGCCGGCGTTGACCAGGGGATAGACCTCCAGGGCGAAGCGCGCCAGCTTGCCGAAGCGGCCCAGACGCTTGCCGAACAGGGTCAGCAGAAGCACCCCGCCGAAGGTCAGCGGCGTGCTTTTACCCCATGCGGAGCGGCTGGTGGGCGCGAACAGGTGGCCGAGCTGACGCAGCGGATGGCGCAGGGGTTCGGCGTGATAGTCGAGTTGCTGGCGCTGCATCTCCATGCGCAGGCGCACCAGCTCCTTGCGCATGCCCAGTGGGGTACGGCGGGGTGGGTTCATGGCAGCAGCTCCCGGTTGCGCGCCAGTTCCTCGAGGGTCGCCTGGAATGGATGCTCGCTGCGCCGCGCCAGCTTCAGCGTGCGGGCGATGCAGAACAGCAGGGCCAGGCCGTAGGCGAGGCACAGGCCGAAGATGGCGGCCAGCCGGTGGCTATCCCAGAAGGCGACGACCACGGCCGCGGAAAGGCCGATGAGCAGCAGCAGGCCGAACAGCAGGCACAGGCTGGCGCAGAGGAACAGCTGGAAGGCGTAGGTTTTCTCCTCCTGGAGTTCGATGCCCAGCAACTCCAGGTGGTTGTGCAGCAGTCCGAGCAGGGCTCCGCCGAACCGTTTCAGGGACGGCTTACGATCTTCCCCGGGCGGCGGCGGTGGCGAGACATCCATTGGCGACGACTCCCCAGGCGCTCAGCGGCGACCGGCCAGCAGGCCGAACAACAGGCCGACCCCGGCGGCGATGCCGAGCGACTTCCACGGATGGCTGTGCACGTACTCCTCGGTGGCCTGCAGTGCCGCCTGTCCCTGCTCGCGCAGACGGGCCTCGCTGTCCTTGAGCGTCTCGCGGGCGCGGTCAAGGTTGCTCTCGATCTTCGCCCGCAGTTCGTCCGCCTCGTCGCTGGTCACCTCGGTGCTGTGGCGGAGCAGGCGTTCGGTGTCATCGAGCAAGGTGTGGAATTCGTCGATCACCGCCTGCTGGGCGCGCTGCAGGTTGCTCCGGTGTACCGAGGCCGATGCGCACGGCTCCCAGCTGCAGCTGAGGTGGTCAGAGGATGGCGGCGGGGTTTGGTTGCTGTCCATGATCATGCGGGATGGTCCTCATCACGTGGTGGGCAATGGCCGCCGCATGCCGGTGGCGGCCAGGCAAGCCGCCTAACTGAGCGGCTTGTGGTTTCACCATAGGTTGTCTTGGTTGCATGTTAAACTTCAAGTTCATTGTCGTTAGGAGGCTCCCGTGCTTCCCGAGTGCCAACTGTTCGGAACCCCCGGCTGCCATCTCTGCGAGGTGGCCGAGGGGCTGCTGATCCCCTTTGTCGAGAACGGCTTGCTGGTCGAGTTGGTCGATATTGCCGAGGACGAGAGCCGGGTCGCGCGCTATGGCTTGCGCATCCCCGTGCTGCGGCGACTGGACAACGGCGACGAGCTGAATTGGCCCTTCGAGGCCGAGCAGGTCGTCGCCTTTCTGCGCCAGCCGGGCTTCAGCGGTGGCTGAGTCGATTGCCCTGGTCACTGCGCCATTGCCAGGGCGAGATGATCTCCGTCTGCGACGGTTTCGCGAGAAATCCCTGTCTTGCCGGACAAGGGGGATAGCCTGTCTACGTGATCCTTCTTCTTGCATTCTCCGGGGCAGGGGCTATCGAGCTAGCTAATTATAGTAGGAAGCCGCGGCTATCCGCCTACGGCTTGTTCCTAGCGCTTGCGCCACAGCCAGCCGGCGGCGATCAGGCTGCCCACGGTGATGCCCAGCAGATCGGCGAGCAGGTCGTGGTAGTCGGCGATGCGATAGCCGGTCAGCGCCTGCAGGCCCTCGATGGCGAGCCCGTAGAGGAGCAGGCCGGACGGCAGCAGGTAGCGCCGCTCGGGAAAGCCCAGGCGGCCGAGGAAGGCCAGCACGCTGAAGGCCAGCAGGTGGTTGCCCTTGTCCCAGCCGGTATCCAACGGCGGGCTGACGTCCTTGATCAGGGACAGCGCCAGCACCGCCGTCAGGCAGCCGAAGAAGGCCAGGCGCCAGAGGAGGAGGGGATTGGCGAGGTAACGCACGGCGGGCATCGGCACGCGTCCTCTCAGGCGTCCAGTTTCGCGCGCAGCGCTTGGTAGGCCGGGGCGGCATGGATGCCCGCCTCGGCCGCCAGTTGCAGCGTCGCCTCGAGATCGCAGGTGTACACCAGCACGGTCTGCAGCTCGTCGTCCAGCGGCTCGCTGAAGTCCACGAGCACATAGCCGCCCTTCTCCGGGTAGAGGCTGCTCAACTGCACCTGGATGCGGTTGAGCGCCTTCAGCGGTTCCACCTTGTGCAGCTGCTTGGGCTTGAGTACGAAGGGCACCTCCGGGCCGAACGAGGCGACGATCTGCTGGAACAGCTCTTCAGGGGTGTCCCCCTGGAACAGCACCGTCTCCGGCAGGCTGCCCACCACCACCCACTCGCCCAGCGGAATGGGAAAGCTGTCGTCGTAGTTGATGTCCGGATTGGCCGTGAGGAAGGCCTGCGGGTCGGCAAAGGCCTGCGCCGCCTCGTCGGCAATCCGGGCGATTTCCTCTTCGCCCAGGCAGCCCGAGCTGATCCTGTGGAGGAGTTCCTGGAGTTGGTCTTTCATGGGGGCCTCGATGGTTGGAGAGGGAGACTGGCGGTCGGTGTGCGATGCGTCGGGTGAGGAGCGTTTCATGGTGCCGATTCTAGCGTATTCACGTGGAGCGGCCGACTGGCGCCTTTACCGTGAGCAAGGTTAGGCTCTCGATGTGATCAGGAATGCGAGTGATTGGCAGTTCTTCGCGAAAGCAATGATGTCATTGTGCTTCTATCTCTTGTCGGAGTAATTTACAGCGCAGGAAGCCAGGAGTGGCTTCCCGCGCTGCGACAGGAGGTACATGCATGGCATCCCGATTTTCCCAACTCGCCCCACAGACCCGTCGGCTCTGGGCCAAGAGCGGCGATCCGCTGGGGCATGGATTGCTTGCCCATTTGCTGGATGTGGCCGCCGTGGCCGAAGTGCTGCTGGAGCATGAGCCACCAGGCACCCTTGAACATTTCGCCAGACAGTTCGGCCTGCCCGAGCAATTCTTCGCGCGCCATGTCGCCACGCTGGTCGGTCTGCACGACTTCGGCAAGGCGATTCCCGGCTTCCAGGCCAAGTGGCCGCAGGGTCGGGAGCTGGTCGAGGCGAGCGGCCTGGCGTTTGCCGAGCCCTCCCTGCGCGTCACCGATCATGATTGCGCCAGTGCCGCCTTGCTTTGGGAGCATCTGCCCGCGCTAGGCGCCGAGCTGACCTGGGTGCTGGGTGTGCTGCAGGGGATCAGTGCTCATCATGGCTACAACCTTGATCGTCCGGAAATCAATGACGCCAAGCCGGCTTTCGAGACGCCTGCCTGGTCCCAGGCACGCAAGGTGCTGTTCGACAGCTATTGGCAGACGCTGGCGCCCGAAGGCGTGCCTGCGGCCGAGGAGTTGCCGCTGGCCGCCGTGGAGTGGCTGGCGGGGCTGACCAGCGTAGCCGACTGGATCGGCTCCAATCCCGACTGGTTTCCTTTGGGCGAACGGGCGGATTCGCTGGTCGAACACTTTGAACACGCCAGGAAACTTGCCGCCCTGGCCCTGCGGGAGATCGGCTGGACCTCCTATCGCGCTCTGTTGCAGGAGGAGGCGACGACCGACTGCTTGATCGGGCGCATCGTGGATCGCGAAGGGCTGGACGCTCGGCCTTTGCAGAAGGAAGGCGACCGGCTGCTGGCCGATGTGCAAGGTCCGACCTTGCTATTGGTCGAGGCGCCGATGGGTGAGGGCAAGACCGAGCTGGCCTTTCTCGCCCACCTGCGCCTGCAGGCGGTCAACCGGCACCGCGGCCTGTATGTCGCGCTGCCGACCCAGGCAACCGGCAATGCCCTGTTCGACCGGTCGCTGACCTTCCTGAAGGCCTTCAACGACCGGCAGCCGCTGGACGTCCAGTTGGTGCACGGCGGCGCTTTGCTGGACGAGCGGGTGCAGCGCCTGCGCGGCATCCATGGCGAGGGGGACGACAGTGTCGGCTCGGCAGCCTGGTTCTCCCAGCGGCGCCGCCCGCTGCTGTCGCCCTACGGCGTCGGCACCGTCGACCAGGCGCTGTTCGCCACGCTGAACGTCAAGCATCACTTCGTCCGGCTATGGGGCCTGGCCAATCGGGTGGTGGTGCTGGACGAGGTGCATGCCTACGACACCTACACCACCGGCCTGATCGAATCCCTGCTGCGCTGGCTCAAGGCGTTGGGTTCGTCGGTGGTGCTGATGAGCGCGACCCTGCCCGAGCAGCGCCGCAACGCCTTGCTAGAGGCCTGGAATGTGTCGTTGGCCGAGGTGCCGGAGCTGCCCTACCCACGCCTGCTGCTGGCGGACGATCGGGGTCTGCGCGGTGCGACCTTCGACTCCCGGCCCTTGCCGCCGATCATTCTCGAAACCATCGGCGAGGACCTGAACGACCTGGTGGCCCGTGCCTGTCAGTTGCTCGAATCCGGCGGTTACGGTGGGCTAATCGTCAACACGGTCAATCGTGCCCAGGAGCTGTATCGCCACTTGCAGCCGCTGCTGGGCGAAGACGTAACGCTGATCCTCTTCCACGCCCGTTTCCCGGCGGATGAGCGCAGCGAGCGGGAGCGGCAGGTGCTGGAGATGTTTGGCAAGCGCGCCCCGAACCAGCAGCGCCCCGGCCGGGCGCTGCTGATCGCCACCCAGGTGGCCGAGCAGTCCCTGGATATCGACTTCGACTTCCTGATCACCGACCTGGCGCCGGTCGACCTGATTCTGCAGCGTGCCGGGCGCCTGCACCGCCATCGACGGGTGAGGCCTCAGGCCCATGCCGAGGCGCGGCTGTTCGTCGCCGGGCTGGACCCGCAGCGCCTGCCCGAACTGAAGAAAACCGCCTGGGAATTCGTCTACGAGCCCTACATCCTCGGCCGCACCTGGGCCTTGCTGTCCCGCGAGCAGATCCTGCAGTTGCCGCAGGATATCGACCGGCTGGTGCAGGCGGTCTATGGCGACACGTTGTTGCCGGCTGACCTGGAGGCCGAGGCGCTCGCCTATATCGACGTCGAGGCCTATGGCATGCACAACGCCCGGTTCAACACCGAGCGGCAACTGGCCGTGAACATCGCCATCGATCCGGCCGCCGAACCGCTGAACGCCTACCTGGAAAAACCGCGCGGCAACGAGGAAGGCGAAGGCCTTGGACTGACCAACCGCACCCGCTTGGGCGATGACGTCATCACCCTGGTGCCGGTGTATCAGGTGGCCGGTGGCTGGAGCGTACAGCCGGATGGGGATGTCTTCGATCCGCAGCGGCCCCTGTCCGATGCCCTGGCCAGGCAGCTCTACAGCCGCCAGCTCAAGCTCGGTCGCCAGGCGGTGGTCGCGCATTTCGCTGCGCTGGATGCACCGCCGGCCTTTGCCGGGCATCCCCTGTTGCGCCATCTCAAGCCCCTGGTGCTGGGAAACGGCACTTGCGCGATCGGCAAGCTGCTGCTGCGCTTGGATGAGCGCCTGGGGCTGGTTTACGAGGCCGCCATCCAACCCGAGGAGAAGGCATGACTCGGCGTTTCAATCTGCTCGACGAGTCCTGGCTGCCGGTGCGCCTTGCCGATGGCCGAGTGCGCGATGTCAGCCTGCTCGAGCTCTTCGAACGGGCTGGCGAGATCCAGGCCCTGGCGGAAACCGCGCCGCCCAGCCTGATTGCCGAATACCGGCTGCTCTTGGCCATCACTCATCGAGCGCTGACCTGGGCGCACGGCCCCTGGAGGGACAAGGATCGTGCCCGCTGGTATCGCGAGGGACTGCCGCAGGAGGCGCTGTGCGACTATCTGGAGCACTGGCGCGAGCGGTTCTGGCTGTTCCACCCCGAGCAGCCGTTCCTGCAGGTGGCGGCGCTGGCCTCCCTCGAGGAAACCCGCGACAGGCAGAAACCCTGGACGCAGATTTCCCTGGCCAGCGCCAATGGCAACGCGCCGGTAGTATTCGATCACTCCTGCGACGTGACTCCGACTTCGATAGCGCCTGCCCTGGCCCTGCGCAGCCTGCTGGGTTTCCTGCAGTTCACCCCGGGCGGTCTGGTCAAGACCCTGCGCGACTCCGACAAGGCCGGTCCCCTGGCCAACACCGCGGCCGCGCTGCCGGTTGGCGCCAATCTGCAGCAGACCCTTTGTCTGGCTTTGCATCCGGCCTCGATTCGGGAAGATCTGCCGAGTTGGGAGCGCACTCCGGCGCAGCGTCGGGATCTGCTTGCCGAACCCTCCCTGGCAACGGGGGCCAACGATCGTTACACCCGCCTCAGTCGCGCGGTGCTGCTGCTGGAGACGGAGGCGGGACAGGTGCAGTGGCTGCGCTTTGCGGCGGGGATCGCCCTGGGCGACGATCCCAATGCGCCCGATCCGATGGCCAGCTACCGTGCCGGCAGCAACAGCCTGGTACGGCTGAGTTTCACCGAGGGCAGGGCGCTTTGGCGCGATCTGCCGGCCTTGCTGCCCGATGCCGAAGGCAAGGCATCCCAGCCGGCCACGGTGCTGGGGTGGGCCGCTAACCTGCATGTGTACCTCGGCGCCTTCCAGCGTGAACAACCCCTGCTGATCGCCGGACTCGCCAGCGACCAGGCCAAGCTCCTGCGTTGGCGTTGCGAGCAGATCGCCCTGCCGACGGTGATGCTGGCCGAGACCCAGCTGGCCGGCTATCTGCGCAGCGAGATGCGCCGCGCCGAGGCGCTGCACGAGCAAATCCGTACGCTGGCCACCAGCATGCTCGCCGACACCATGTCCGACCCGCGCAACAAGGACACCCGTGCTCGGGCACGGGCCGTGCTGGATGCTGGCGCCTCGGCCGCCAGCTTCTTCGCCACGGCCGAACATGCCCTGCCGACCCTGCTTCAGCGCATCGGCGCAGGCGATGGCGCGGGAGCCAGCCGTCATTGGTCGGCCTGTCTGCTGCAGGCGGCCGAGGTCTGTTGGGAGATCCTGCGCCGCAATCTGGGGCAGTCGCCCCTGGCGCTGCGCGCCGAGGCCCGCGCCTGGCCGCGCTTCCGAGGTTTGCTGCGCGATCTGCAGCCGGCCGTTTCGAATCCGAAAAACACCAAGGAGGCTCAGGCATGAGCGAATTCGCGCAGAACTTCGTTGCGTATCTGACCCGGCTGCGCGAGAGCAATGCCGGGGCTTTGGCGGAACTGCGCCGCAGCCAGGGCTTCGCCCCTGGCGCCTATCCGCCGGCCTATCCCCATGTCGAGCGTTTCGCCCCCACCGACTGCCATGCCCAGGATCCGCAGCGCCTGGCCCTTTATGTAGTAGCCGGATTGTTCGCCCTGCATCCGCAACCGGCGTCCCGAAGTCTGGCGGCGAGCTTCGGCGAGCTGATGCGCCGCCGCGGCAGCGGCAGCATTGAAAAACGCTTCATCGCCCTACTCGGTGCCGATGCCGAGAACCTGCCCGACTACCTGCGCCAGGTGGTCAGCCTGCTGGCGGCGGACGATCTCGGTGTGGATTACGCCGCCCTGCTCAAGGATCTCGGCTTCTGGCTGAACCCGCGTCTGGATCCCGAGCGGCGCGACCAGATACGCCAGCGCTGGGCGCGGGACTTCTATCGCATCCTGGCCCAGGTTTCCGAGCCGCAAAACCCTGCCGTTACCCAAGATTGAGAGGGATGTCATGACCTTGTTCGTCGAGTTCCATCTGATCCAGAACTTCGCCCCGTCCAACCTCAACCGTGACGACACCGGCGCGCCCAAGGAGGCTTTGTTCGGCGGCCATCGCCGGGCGCGGGTGAGCAGCCAGTGCTTCAAGCGGGCGATTCGTCTGGCGGCGCAGGAGCATGAACTGGTGGCGCCGGAGTATTGCGGTGTGCGGACCAAGAAACTGCTGGATCTGCTGCAGGAAAAACTGCAAGGCCGTGACCTGGAAGAAGCCAGGGGCAAGATCGAAACCGCCCTGGCTGCCGCCGGCCTCAAGCTCAAGGACGACGGCAAGACCGAATACCTGCTGTTCCTCGGCGAGGGCGAAATTGCGGGATTCGCCGAGCTGATCGAGGAGCACTGGGACGAATTGGCTACCGCACCTGTCGGCGGCGAGAAGAAGGGCAAGAAGGAAGCGAAAGCCAGCGCACCCGCCGAGGTAGTGAAAAAGGCCAGGGCCCTGCTCAATGGCGGCAAGGCGGTGGATGTGGCGCTGTTCGGCCGCATGCTCGCCGACCTGCCGGAAGTGAACCAGGATGCCGCCTGCCAGGTCGCCCATGCCATCAGCACCCACCGCGTCGAGCGCGAGTTCGACTATTTCACCGCTGTGGACGACAAGGGCGGGCCCGAGGAAACCGGCGCCGGGATGATCGGTCAGGTCGAGTTCAACTCGGCGACCTTCTATCGCTATGCAGTGGTCGACGCTCACAAGCTGCTGGCCAACCTGCAGAACGACCGGGATTTGACCCTGGCAGCATTGGAGGCCTTCACCCAGGCCAAGGTGCGCGCCATCCCCACCGGCAAGCAGAACACCTTCGCCGCCCACAACCTGCCGGCCTTCGTCGGCGTCTGCCTGCGCCGTGCCAGCCCGCTCAACCTGGCGAACGCCTTCGAGAAGCCGGTGGCGCCCGGGCGCGAGCAGGCGCTGAGCAGCCTGTCGGTAGCCGAACTGGCCAGGCATGAGAGCCTGATGGCCGGCGTTTATGCCGATCCGAGCGACCGTTGGGCCTACCTCGACCTGAGTGGCGCCTGGCCGGAAGGGAAGGGCGAAGCCCAGCCCAATCTGGCTGGCCTGGCCCGCTGGGTGAAGGAGCAGGTCGCCGCCGAACTGGAGGACTGAGCAATGGCCACCTTGCTACTGCGTTTGCAGGGGCCGATGCAGTCCTGGGGCACGACCAGCCGTTTCGACGAGCGCGATACTCAGCTCGAGCCGTCCAAGTCCGGCGTGCTCGGCCTCATCTGTGCCGCTCTGGGACGGGATCGCAGCGAACCGCTGGAGGATCTGGCGGCTTTGCGCATGGGCGTGCGGGTGGATCGCGAGGGCGTGCCGATGCGCGATTACCAGACGGCCACCGGTGTGCTGATCGCCAGCGGCAAGGCGGATTTCAAGCGCACCGTGGTCAGCCCGCGCTTCTACCTGGCCGATGCGGTTTTCCTGGTCGGGCTGGAAGGCGCCGACACCACGTTGCTCGAGCACATCCAGGCCGCCCTTCGGGCGCCGGTCTGGTCGCTGGCGCTGGGCCGCAAGAGCTTCGTGCCGAGCAAGCCAGTATTTTTGCCGGATGGCATGCAGCAAGCGGATCTGTTGGCCGCCCTGCAGACCTATCCGGCTCTGGTAGTACCGGAGGGCACCACCTGGCGCCTGGCGCTGGAAGACCCCCAGGAAGGCTCGGTGCGCCTGGATCAGCCGGTCGGCCCCTTTGCCGAGCGGCGTTTCGGGCCACGTTTCGTCAAACAGGAAGTGATGCATGTACCTGACCCGCTTGACGCTTGACCCCCGCAGCGCCCAGGCGCGCCGCGATCTGGCCGATGCCTACGACATGCACCGCACTCTGGTGCGGACCTTCGTGTCCGACAAGCAGGGAACACCCGAGCGCTTTCTTTGGCGCCTGGAAACGGGGGCCAATCCCTGGGCCAGTCCGACCCTGCTGGTGCAGTCCCGCGAGTCCGGCAACTGGGATGTCCTGCAGGCCCTGCCGGGCTACCTGCAGCAACCTGCCGAGAGCAAGGCCCTGGATCTGGAGGCACTCATCCAGCCCCAACGACAGTACCGCTTCCGCCTGCTGGCCAACCCCACCGTGACCCGTGCCGGCAAGCGCTACGGCCTGCTCGGCGAAGCCGAGCAACTGGCCTGGCTGCAGCGCCAGGGCGAGCGGCATGGTTTCGAGGTGCAGGCGGCACTGGTCAGCGCCACCGACCTGCTGGACAGCCGGCGCAAGGGCAGTGCGCCGATCATGGTGCAGCGGGCGTGTTTCGAGGGGCTGCTGCAGGTTGCCCAGGCCGACGATGTACGTCAGGCGCTGGTCAACGGCATCGGCCCAGCCAAGGCCTTCGGTTGCGGCCTGCTCAGCGTGGTGCGCTGCTGATGCTGCCGCCCCTCAAGCCCCTGCCGATGAAGGACCGAGTGTCGATGATCTTCGTCCAGTACGGACAAATCGACGTGCTGGACGGCGCCTTCGTGGTGATTGACCAGAACGGCGTGCGCATGCACATCCCGGTCGGCTCGGTGGCCTGCATCATGCTCGAACCAGGCACCCGGGTTTCCCATGCCGCTGTGCATCTGGCCTCGACCGTGGGCACCCTGCTGGTCTGGGTGGGCGAGGCCGGTGTGCGCCTGTACGCCAGCGGCCAGCCCGGCGGCGCCCGCGCGGACCGCCTGCTGTATCAGGCCAGGCTGGCGCTGGACGACGAACTGCGCCTGAAGGTGGTGCGCAAGATGTACGAACTGCGCTTCAAGGAAAAGGCCCCGGAGCGGCGCAGCGTGGAGCAGCTGCGGGGCATCGAGGGTGCTCGCGTGCGGGAAACCTACAAGCTGCTGGCCAGGCAGTATGGCGTCGACTGGCGCTCGCGCAACTACGACCGCCAGCAGTGGAATGCCGCGGATGTGCCCAACCGCTGCCTGTCGGCGGCGACCAGTTGCCTGTACGGCATCGCCGAGGCGGCGGTACTGGCGGCCGGTTACGCCCCGGCGGTGGGCTTCATCCATACCGGCAAGCCGCTGTCGTTCGTCTACGACGTGGCCGATCTGTTCAAGTTCGACACCGTTGTGCCCGTGGCCTTCCGCATTGCCGCCAAGTCGCCGATGCAGCCGGAGCGGGAGGTGCGCCTGGCCTGCCGGGATATTTTTCGCTCCAGCAAGCTGCTGGGCAAAATCATCCCGACCATCGAGGAGGTACTGGCGGCCGGCGACATCTCCCCGCCCGAAGCGCCGCCGGAGTCCGTACCGCCTGCCATTCCCAATCCCGAAAGCACCGGCGACGCCGGGCACAGGTCGCAGTGATGAGCTTTATTGTCGTCATCACTGAAAACGTCCCGCCCCGCCTGCGCGGCCGCATGGCCATCTGGCTGCTGGAGGTACGCGCCGGCGTCTATATCGGCGATGTCTCCCGACGCATCCGCGAGATGATCTGGCAGCAACTGGCCGAGGGGCACGAGGACGGCAATGTGGTCATGGCTTGGGCGAGCAATCACGAATCCGGTTACGAGTTCCAGACCCTGGGGCCGAGCCGTCGAATTCCCATCGAATTTGACGGTCTGCATCTGGTCGCTTTTCAACCCCCGGAAAAGCCCGATCTTTAACAAGAAAAAATCGGTAGATTTTTAGCAGTCAATTTTTTCTTTATGGAACAATTGGTTATGCTAAGTGCGTTCCCCGCGCCTGCGGGGATGAACCGCGGAAAGGTACTTGATCCACCGGCTTGAGCGGGCGTTCCCCGCGCCTGCGGGGATGAACCGGAGGCCGGTCCAGGCGATCCGACGCCGGTCAAGCGTTCCCCGCGCCTGCGGGGATGAACCGTAATCGCCCCTCGCTGACCAGACAGCATCAAGGCGTTCCCCGCGCCTGCGGGGATGAACCGAACCGGATGCTCTGGATCAGCTACGTACCTACGCGTTCCCCGCGCCTGCGGGGATGAACCGGCTCAGCCAGCACAAAGGAGGAGATTGCCGTGGCGTTCCCCGCGCCTGCGGGGATGAACCGCCATTGTTGCCCCGTATCGGCCTGCATCAGCGGCGTTCCCCGCGCCTGCGGGGATGAACCGCTTGCGCCCGTCCTGGCTGGTGAACACGCGCGGCGTTCCCCGCGCCTGCGGGGATGAACCGGATTGAGAGCCCATTGCCGGCCGTCTGGCGCTGCGTTCCCCGCGCCTGCGGGGATGAACCGCTGGCAGAGCGGTGCAGGGAGCTGGAGGAGGAGCGTTCCCCGCGCCTGCGGGGATGAACCGGCCTCCTTACGACTGCGGCACGCTCGAGCACAGCGTTCCCCGCGCCTGCGGGGATGAACCGTTTTTTGGCGCTCATATGCGTGCCATAAAAAAGCGTTCCCCGCGCCTGCGGGGATGAACCGCCTATATAGCTCTTGCTGGTCCGGCGTCTCTCGCGTTCCCCGCGCCTGCGGGGATGAACCGGGTAGGCGCTGGTGGGTTCGGTTTTTGCTGGGGCGTTCCCCGCGCCTGCGGGGATGAACCGCTGTTGGTGCCCTCGTCGTGCAGCACCCAGGCGCGTTCCCCGCGCCTGCGGGGATGAACCGGAGCGCGACGAGCTTGAAGCCGAGCTTGAAGCGCGTTCCCCGCGCCTGCGGGGATGAACCGGGGAGGCAGAAATTAGCGCCCACTGGCGGCAGGCGTTCCCCGCGCCTGCGGGGATGAACCGTTGTTGGCCGCTCCGAGCCTGGCTGGAAGGTCGCGTTCCCCGCGCCTGCGGGGATGAACCGCGGTTGGGCAAAATGGCCTCGCTCTTGATCCGGCGTTCCCCGCACCTGCGGGGGATGAACCGCGGCACGCCCTGAGCCAGACGGGGCCAGCATTGAGCGTTCCTCGCCCTAGCGGTGATGACTTAAGAGAGCTATCGCCGGACCTTTCCGACGAAAGGTGCTTTCCATGCCAGTCTCAGTCAATAGTGCTGTAAACCCTTGCTGATACTAATCTTTTAAAAAGTAATGTCATGCTGCTGTATATCGGCAGTCCGGGTGGCGGAAAAACGATCTCACCAGCTCCGGCAACTTCTGGATTCTGCGCAGC